>DAHUXA010000004.1 GCA_027307405.1 Hyphomicrobiales bacterium
TTCGGACAGCGTGCAAATGTCAGATCGTTTCGGGGGTATAATGGCCTTCATTGGCAGCGGCAAGCGAGCGATGCCTACCACTTGCCTGTATTTGGCATTGATTTCCACGGTTCCTGCGGCGGCTTGGCGGCGCCTTTTTGCAGGAGCTCGATGGAGTGCTTGTCGGGCGAACGCACGAACGCCATGGTGCCGTCGCGCGGCGGGCGGTTGATGGTGACCCCAGCCTTCATCAACCGATCGCAGGTGGCGTAGATATCGTCGACTTCATAGGCGAGATGACCGAAATAGCGTGCCTCGCCATAATCTTCGGTATCCCAATTATACGTAAGCTCCACCTCCGGGCCCGGGCGGCCAGCTTTCTTGCTTGCCTCAACCAGTTTTTCGTCTTCCGGACCCGCCAGGAATACCAAGGTGTAGCGGTTCTTGTCGTCCACCCGGCGCCGGGTTTCTTTCAACCCAAGCTTGTTGCAGTAAAAATCGAGCGCCGCATCCAGATCCCGAACGCGCAGCATGGTGTGTAGATATCGCATAGGCTAAACCTCACTGACTGTCTGGCAGATAAGACCACTATACCGAAATGATCGCATCTGATCTCTCTACTGCGCTTTTGCACCTTCGCGACCTGGTCGATGATGCTTCGATGATTGTCCCATTCACCGGGGCGGGAATCTCTACCGAATGTGGGATTCCCGATTTTCGTTCCCCCGGGGGCTTATGGACAAAAAACCAACCAATACCGTTCGACGCCTTTATGGCGAGCCAGGAAATGCGCGACGAAGCCTGGCGGCGGCGCTTCGCGATGGAGGAGAGCTTCGCCAGAGCCCGGCCGGGCCGCGGCCATCAAGCGCTCGCGAGCTTCTATCGCGCCGGCAAGAGCCCCGCACTGATCACTCAGAACATCGACAATTTGCACCAGGCTTCCGGCATCAGAGGCTCGGATATTGTCGAACTGCATGGCAACACGACCTACGCCGTCTGCCTCGACTGCGCCAAGCGTTACGAACTATCTTGGGTGAGGGAAAAATTCGAAGCGCTGGGCCAGCACGCCCCCGATTGCGACTGCGGGGGTTACATCAAGACCGCGACCGTATCGTTCGGTCAGGCAATGCCGCCTGAGGCGATGCAGCGCGCCGAGGAATTGACCAAGCGTTGCGACCTGTTTCTGGCCGTCGGCTCTTCGCTGGTAGTCTGGCCAGCGGCCGGGTTCCCACTCATGGCCAAACGCAACGGCGCGGCTCTCGTCATTGTCAATCGCGAACCCACCGAGTTCGATGATCTTGCCGACCTGGTCGTACGCAATGACATCGGCGATGCACTTGGCCCGTTCATCGCCCACTGATTCGCTGCGCGTTGCACTGTCCACAGAGCTGTGTGCAAGCCCATTTTGCTCTTTGCCGTTTTTGGGCCGGTGTTATCTTCGATTTAGCGAGATTCGTCGAAGCGCCCAAAGAGGCGCCAGCAAAGCAGCGGCGTGCGGCGTCATGGGGTCGGACGGGGTTGAATCGAAAATGTCTGGGACCAATCTCCGACCTGAGAGCGTTAGAGAACTCGTCGATGAAACGGCGGCCAACCTCATCGAGCTGACTGGGGTCATCAAGTGGTTCGACGTCTCGAAGGGTTTTGGATTTATCGTCCCTGACAATGGGATGCCCGACATTCTACTGCACGTGACCTGCCTGCGGCGGGACGGCTATCAGACCGCGTATGAGGGTGCGCGAGTTATCTGCGAGGTGCTCCAGCGCCCCAAGGGTCTGCAAGCTTTTCGGATCGTGTCGATGGACGACAGCACTGCGGTGCATCCGGCCCAGATGCCGCCGCCACGCACCCACGTGACAGTCACGCCGACCAGCGGTCTCGAGCGCGCTCAGGTCAAATGGTTCAACCGCTTGCGTGGCTTTGGTTTCCTTACCCGCGGAGAGGGCACTCCTGACATTTTCGTGCATATGGAGACCTTGCGCCGCTATGGCATCGCCGAGCTCCGGCCGGGGCAGACGGTGCTGGTCCGGTTTGGACCGGGACCGAAGGGCCTGATGGCCGCCGAGGTTCGACCCGACGGCGGACCGCTAGGGCTCGCCTCCCACTAGCTCGATTTTCCGATTGCTGCCCGAGCCTGGGCCGCGTAAAGGCGAGCATATGCGCGCCCTTAGCCTGGTTGCCTTCATTATCTTTGGACTATTTGCTGCCGCCGTCCCGGCAAAGGAGGCCGCACAGCAAACACTCGAGATCGCGACCAAGACTGGCGTTCACGTCTTTGCGGTTGAGATTGCCGACAACGATGCCGACCGGGCGAAGGGTCTGATGTACCGCAAGGAGCTGCCCGAAGGGCGGGGGATGTTGTTCGACTTCCACCGCGAACAGGAAGTCAGCTTCTGGATGCAGAACACCTACATCCCGCTCGATATGGTCTTTATCCGCGGCGATGGTCGTATCCTGCGCATTGCGGAGAATACCGAGCCGTTGTCGACGCGGCTTATCCCGTCGGGCGGGCCGGTACGCGCGGTATTGGAGGTCATTGGCGGAACCGCCCGGAAACTCGGGATTGCGCCAGGGGATCGCGTTGCTTCACCAATTTTCAACGCCCATTGAGCCTTGCTTGCTGGGCTAAAGCGAAGCGTGTATCGAACGCCTTCCATCGGGGCATAGCGCAGTCTGGTAGCGCGTCTGGTTTGGGACCAGAAGGTCGCAGGTTCGAATCCTGCTGCCCCGACCAGTTGCACACCACCCAATTTGCCAACGACCTGTGCATGGGAAAGCCGCTGCACAAATAATTGCGCGAACCCCTCCACATAGCGGATGGGAATTAGTCGACAGGTGAAATACTGTCGAAAGCAAGAAATCTGGAGCCAAAAACAAGAAGACCAATGCTAACAATCTTCAACGGGAAGGTAATATGTTAATTCGCGAAGATCATATTTTACGATTTTCCTTGCCTCGACTAGGGGTTTACGCAAACATATTGAGCCTCTGAAGCTGCAACGCGACCAACTCACCGCTTTCGTGGGGCCGAAAGCGGGCATTGGGCGGCTGCGTAATGCCAATCGTACCCTTGTCCGCTGGATTCGTGCGTCGGGCCATCTGTGCCCCGGCGCGCAAAAAGGTCGATTATTTCGACGCGACCCAGCGTGGATTCCTGCTGGAAGTGCGGCAGTCCGGCGGGAAGACTTATTACCAACGTTACACTGACGAACGCGGGCGCGAACGGCAGTACAAGATCGGGCCAGCCGAGGTCCTCACCCTTGAGCAGGCACGCCGCAAGGCACGACAGGTCGTCGCGGAGGCGCTGCTGGGCGCAGATCCGCAACAGAAGCGGCGTGAAATGCGGGCGGTGCCACAGCTCAGCCGGTTCGTGCATGAGCGTTATCTGCCCTACGTACGCACCTACAAGAACAGCTGGCAGACTGATGAGACCGTGTTGCGCATTCACATTTTGCCGAAGCTTGGCGCGCTGGCGCTCGACGAGATCAGGACTGATGCCATTGCGGATTTGATCAACGCTATGCGGGCGGACGGCTACGCCTCCGGCACGATCAACCGCGTCATTGTGATCCTGCGCTACATCTACAATCTGGCTCGAAAATGGAAGACGCCCGGCGGAGTGGAGAACCCGGCGGCGGGATTGAGCGCCGGGCCTGACGTGCAGCGCAATCGCTTCCTCAGCGAACAGGAAGCCGAAGCGCTCGTGCGATCAATCCATATCGATCAGAATCAGACTGCCGCGCGCGCAATCATGTTGCTGTTGCTGACAGGCGCTCGCCGCAACGAAATCACTTTCGCCAAGTGGGACTACGTCGACTGGAAAAACAAGACGCTGTTGGTGCCGAAATCGAAATCGGGACGTGCGCGTGTTATTGCGCTTAATCAGCCGGCCATCGCTCTTTTGACGGCGGCTCCGCGCATTGAAGGTAACCCATTTATTTTCCCGTCTCCGGTCAATGGCCAGCCGTCGGCCTCACTCTATTTTCCCTGGGATCGTATCCGAAAGCGCGCAGGCCTCACCGATGTTCGCCTGCACGATCTGCGTCATTCTTTTGCGAGCTTTCTGGTCAATCGGGGCGTGTCGCTCTATGTCGTGCAAGGTCTCCTCGGCCACCTGCATGCGCGGACGACGCAGCGCTACGCGCACCTCACGCAGGAAACTTTGATCGACGCCGCTGACTTGATGCAGGAAATTGTCACGTTTCCTGGCTCCAAGAGTAGCGGTACCGAAGCTGCAAACGACGCATTGTCACCATCGGCCGCACGCCCCTCCATATAGCGGGGCAAGAGTCTGCGGCTGCTCCCATCTACCGTGCACCGGATTTTATGTTAGCGGCGCGACGATCGTGCCGTTGAGAAAATGCGTTGTGGCGTTGTCGCTCGAACGATCGGCATTGCGTCAAACTTGGGCCGCGTGCGTCCTGCGCTATACCTATCGGGCGCGGTCCATCTTGTCATGCCGTCTGGCGCAGATCTTACTTTGATCAAGACGTTGGCGCTTCCGCGAACCCACGACATTCCCACCGCAAGCAGACAAACAATCGACGGTGAGTCTATTTGTCGGCGTAATCGCGCCGCGTGCTTGTTGGATCTTTCGCACCACAGAATCTTCAACCGGTCCAGTACGTGAAGATTTGTAGCCTGTACGGCGTCGGGTTCTATTACATCCCCGCACCGATATGTGCATCAAGATAGGTGGCTGGGTGCGCGCTGAATATGCTTATGGCGCAAACGGTAATTTTGCGTGGGGTTGGGCCAACGGCAACTTCAACAACCGCACGACCAACAACAGCGAGTGGCGCGCTCGCGGCTACATCACGGCTGATGCGCGTGAGCAGACGGAATACGGCACCGTGCGCGGTTATCTCGCTGTCGGCTTGAGCACAAACAATGTCGGCTTCGACGGAGCCGCCAATACGTTCAGTGCGAATCGCGCTTTCATCCAATGGGCGGGGTTCACGTTCGGGTTGGCGCAGTCGTTCTTCGACTTCTACAGCTCGCCGGCGACGTCGTACTGGGGTTCGTTTCCGGCGTCTGACACCGGCGATGGCGGATGGATGGTCGGTGGTTACACCGCCCAGTTCGGCAATGGGCTGTCGGCGACAATTGCCGCCGAAATGCGTCGTACGACGCAGATCGTGCAGGAAGTTCCTGGTGCTGCACAAGGCACGCTCACACCCGGCGCCTTCGGCGGCCCGGGCGCTGGTGCTTACGGTGGATTCCAGGCGCCGGACATCGTCGGCAACCTGCGCGTCGATCAGGCGTGGGGTTCTGCCCAGATCATGGGCGCCCTGCATCAGGTCAATGGGACGTACTACAGCGGCACCGGTACTACACCTGCGAGCCAGGGCAGCGGCCATCCCGACGACAAGTGGGGCTTTGCCATCGGCGCCGGCATCAAGCTGAACGCTCCGATGATCGGCCAGGGCGACTTCCTGCAGGTCCAAGTCAACTACACCGAAGGTGCGCTGCGCTACATCTTCCAGACTCCGAACACGAACTGGGGCAAGATGGATGGAGCGAACGCCGGCTGGGGTGTGGTGAGTGACGCCGTCTATGGCGGCTCGTTAACGGGCGTCGGTGTTTTTGCAGCTTCCAATATCGCACTCACCACCGCATGGAACGTCAACGCGGCCTACGAGCACTTCTGGAACTCGCGCTGGCGGACGTCGCTGTACGGCGGTTATGCGGCCGTGAGCTATGACGGCCTCGGCAGCACCGAACTTTGCGGCTTCGGTCCCACCCCAATCACCAATGGCTGCGACATGAACTGGCAAACCTGGTGGCTGGGTTCACGCACGCAATGGAATGTGAGCAAGGACTTCTACATGGGCGTCGACGTGCTGTACTCGAAGCTGCAGACAGCAAACATCAACACCGTGCCATCGCCGTCGGCAATCTCGCCCAGCGGCTTCTCCGTTCCTGCCCAAGACGTGGACAACTGGCAATTCCGCTTCCGCGTCCATCGCGACTTCTATCCCTGATCGGTTGATCATGGATGTCTAGTCAAAGCCCCCGGCGGGAAACTGCCGGGGGTTTTGTTTTGGGAGTTGTATGGCTGCGCCACACACTCTGCGCCACGCCCGGGTTTGTCCCGCGCATCCACGCCTTGCGGACTGGCCATTAGTAAGACGTCGATGGCCGGAACTAGTCCGGCCATGACAGTTCGTAGGGTGGGCTAAGCGACGCCGAAGCGCGCAGCGCGATAGCGGAAGCGAGCCTACAAGAATTCGTCATGCCCGCGCTTGTCACGGGCATCCACGTCTTCACGGCATTGCAGCAAGGCCATGACGGAGCGATTCCATCCACTCGGCTACGTATTTCCGCTCCATCCTTGCTCGCGCGCCGGGGGCCGATGATGACTGCTTTTATGTGTGGCGACGACGTCTTCACAAAGGAGATGCCGGGCAACGACAAATAAGAGCGTGGAGATGCGCGGCTAATGCAGCGCGTGTTCGCAGCGTTTCACAAACTCCGCAATGCGCGCGATCGTGTCCGCGTCGGACAGCAGCGGCGCGTGGCCCTGATCAGGGACCTCCAGCGTCTCGAGCGCCGTGTGGCGCGCGCGCATCGCCTCGACCGTGGCAGGCGACAGAATGTCGGAATTGGCGCCGCGGATAACCATCACCGGCATGGCGCGAAGGGCATCGAATTCCTTCCACAACGGCGGCAGCGGCCGCTCCGGGTCGACCCCTTTCATCGTTGTCCCAAGCTGGGGGTCGTAGGTCGTCACCAGCCGGCCTTTTTCTTCCTTGAAGGTGCGTCTGGCGTTGGTGAGCCAGTCAGCCGGTCCAAGCTTTGGAAACTGCGCGCCGAACAGGCGGCGCAAAATCTCCGCGCCTTCTTCGAACGTTCGCGGCTGTGGCAGCTTGCCGACATAGCTCTTGATGCGCATCAGGCCCTGCGGCTCGATCACCGGTCCGATGTCGTTGAGCACGGCACCGGCAATCGCCGTGGGCCGCACCGCGGCGAGCAGCATCGTCAGAATGCCGCCGCGCGACGTGCCGACGAAAATCGCCGGCAGCGCGTCGAGCGCGGTGGCCGCTGCCAGCACATCGGCGAGCTCGATGGGAAACGAATAGTTCGCCGGGTCGCGGTCGTAGTCGGAAAGGCCACGGCCACGATAATCGAGAGCGATTACGCGGCGAGGGTGAGGGCCGCCGTACGCCAGCGCCGATGCAAGCGCCTCAAAATCGGCCGCGGTACGGGCAAGCCCCGGCAGGCAGACGACCGGCGTCGCAAGCGCGCTGCGTGGTCCATAGGAGCGCGTGTGCAGCCGCAAACCATCAGGGGCAGTGATGAAGGTGCTGGAGGCGCCGTTCTGCATGGCGCTGCTTGTATCATCGTACCGACGGCCAGCCTACCGCGGGCAGCGCCTATCCACTCGTTCATGCCCGGTTTAGGTGTGATGCCTAGGCCCAGAGAGGCGGTGTGTGCAGGCCAGACATTCAAGCGTATGAGAGCGAGAGGCAGCCTGCCGTTAATGCGCACTGCCGCGCTTGAGATCGGCCTCAATCAACAGCTTTGTGCCGCCGCCAAAGCGTGCACGGTAGACCTGGAGGTTCTCCATGATCCGCGCGACGTAGTTACGCGTTTCGGAGATCGGGATGCGCTCGACCCAGTCGACCGGATCGACGCGGGGGTCACGCGGGTCGCCATAGGCTGCGATCCACTGCTTCACGCGCCCGCGTCCGGCGTTGTAGCCGGCGAAGGTGAGAATGTAGGATCCGTTGTAACCGCTGAACAGGTTGGACAGTTCGGCCGCCCCCATCTGCATATTGTAAACCGGGTCCTTGAGCAGCCGCTCGCGGTTGTAGGTCACCTTGTATTTTGCTGCGGTGTCGATTCCGGCTGCAGGCGTGACCTGCATCAGACCCATGGCGTTGGCGCTTGAAACGACCTTCTGGTTGAAGTGGCTTTCCTGACGCGCGATCGAATAGGCGACCGCCGCCTCGATCGGCGGAGCGATTGGCTGATAGTCGGGCAGGCCGACCGTCGGATAGGCGTAATAATCGAGTGGCAGTCCCCGTGCATAGGCAGCTTCGCCAAGCAGCAGCATCGCGCGGCCGTCGCCGTTCTTGCCGGCAAGTTCGCCCAGGACGGCCAGGCCGGCAATGTCGGTCGCGCTCTCGCCAAGCTCCGCGTAAATCGACGCGAGCATATCGCGCTCGCCGAGGGTGTAGAGGATCTGCGCCGCACGGACGACCTCGAGATTGCTGAGAACGCCTTGCTCCTGGGGCGTGAACGCCGGGGGACCGCGCAGGCCCAGATCTTTGAGGCCCAGTCGCGCGCGCGCCAGCTGACCGTAATAGGTCGCGGTGTGCTGCGCCGCTGCCTCGTAGAAGGCCTTGGCCTGATCGTTCTTGCCCATCGCTTCCGCTGCACGCCCTTGCCAATAGCCACCGCGCGCGAGCCCGTGCGGGCTCACCGTTCCCTCGACAATGCGGGCAAAATGTTCGGCTGCGGTCTTCGGATCGTGCAGATAACGCAGGGCCAGCCAGCCGGCCGTGAAGTGTGCATCGACCCGATAAAAACCGCGCATGGGGATTGCGGCTTCACGCGCCACGCTATAGGCGGCGTGCGCGTCACGGTCATCGAGCAGCTTGCGCACGAGCAAGCGGCGCTCCTGCCACCACTGATCGAGGTTGTACAGTAGCTCTGGGTTCTTTGGCGCGGTCAGAATCAGTTTGCCGGCCTCTTCCGCCTTATTGTTCAGCCGGAGCCACTGCACGCGCGCGAAAATATATCCGACGTCGTTCTGCGCGGCTGAGGGTACCGCATCGAGGAGCGCCTTGGCGTTGCCAGCCCTGCGCAACACGGCCGCGCGCGCACGCCCGATCGCGAGTTGATCGCCACCGAGCCGCTCGGCGGCGCGCAAGCCGGCGGCGACATCGTCGACGTAGAAACGCTGCTCCATGCGCGCCTTATGGTCGGCGGCGCTCAGCATGCCACCGAACATTTCCAGCACGCGTTTTTCGACCTCGGCGCTGGCGTCGTCGTTGCGCCAGGCCTGTCGCACGAGTGCGGCCGCCCCGTCGCGATCGCCCTGCGCGAGCAAAGTACGCGCCAGCATGTAACGGCCCTTGCCAGTCACCGGCTGTTGCCTGGCGAAGAACGCGCGCACCGCGCGATCGTCGACGCCATCGTTCCACAACGCGTTCTCCGCGCGACGGCGGAACAGTGGGGCGTGCGGCCAGCTCGGGTTCGTCCCGATGAAGGCTGCGTAGCGCTGAAAGGTGGGGTTGGTGTTATCGGAGCGCAGGATCACCCATTCGGCGAGCTTGCGCGCGACCGGATCGCTGATGCTCGCTTCGGCGGAATTGGCCTCTGCTTCCTTGCCTTTGCGTGTCGCTTCGATGACCCGTTTCACCGCAGCAATATCGGCCTCCGAGGTCACCGCCGTCGGCGCGATTGCGAAGGGGCCTGAAGCCGGCCGCGCAAGCGGTTTGAAAAAGGCGCGGGTTTCGAACACCGCACCGTGCAGGCCGACATTGGCCTGGGCAAAGGCTGACAGCCCGGGCTTGCTTGCGGAGTTTGACGCAGGCCGTTTTTGAGGGAGCGGAGTGGTAGCGGGGGCGGGTGCAACGGTTGCCGCCTGCTTGGCGACATGGATAGCCGGCCGCGGACGCGGGAGCGGAACTTCTTGTGTTGCGGCCGACCCTGCTTCGGCCGACAGCGCGCAAGCGGCCGTCAACGTCAAATAAACGCCCAAGCGGCTGCGACTAGTCGCCTTCATTCAACCCCGTTGCTTTCGGACCCGGCGACCCCGATTCGGGCAAGGGCCGCAAAACGATTGGCTACCTAGGCCAATTTCGTTGATGAATGATACCCAAATTTTAGGGTGCGCGGACCCTAGGTGGGGAGAGGGGCAAAAACGGGGCAAGCCGCTAACTATCAGGTCAATTTATGGGCCCATTTACGAGCGGGGCTTTCATCGGTGCTCCTGACCCGATATCTATGATGGCCTTAAGCCCGTTTCCTGTGGAGAAGTCGTGTCATGGCCGCCAAGACGAGCTTTCGAGGCTCCTTTACTGCGCTGGTCACGCCGTTCAAGAACGGCTCGCTCGACGAAAAGGCGTTCCGCAACATCGTGGACTGGCAGATCGCCGAGGGCACCAACGGGCTGGTTCCGGTCGGAACCACCGGCGAGAGCCCAACGCTGTCGCATGAGGAACATAAGCAGGTTGTGGAGTGGTGTATCGACCAGGTCGGCGGCCGCGTGCCCGTCATTGCCGGCTCCGGCTCAAATTCGACCGCCGAGGCCATCGAACTGTCGCGCCATGCTGAGGAAGCCGGCGCCGACGCGGTCCTGATCGTCACGCCTTACTACAACAAGCCGACCCAGGAAGGGCTCTATCAGCACTACAAGGCGATCAACGATGCCATCGGCATTCCCATCATCATTTACAACATTCCGGGGCGCTCCATCGTCGACATGTCGGTCGAGACCATGGCGCGCCTTTTTGAACTCAAGAATATTGCCGGAGTGAAAGATGCGACCGCCAATATGGCGCGCGTGTCGCAACAGCGCGCTGCCATGGGACCCGACTTCAACCAGCTCTCGGGCGAAGACATCACGGCGCTCGGCTTCATGGCACACGGCGGACACGGATGCATCTCGGTGACATCCAATGTGGCGCCGCGCCTGTGTGCTGAATTCCAGGCGGCGTGCCTCAAGGGAGATTTTGCCGCGGCGCTCAAGCTGCAGGACAAGTTGACGCCCCTGCATATCAATCTGTTCGTCGAAACGAGTCCGGCGCCGATCAAGTATGCGATGTCACTGATCGGCAAATGCGCCAATACGGTGCGGCTGCCAATGGTGCCGGCGAGCGAGAAGGCGCAGACCGCGGTGCGCCAGGCCATGGTGCACGCCGGTCTGATCAACTAGCGTAGGTCTCGGCCGACTTTTGCGATACACTTCGCGGTCATGGCCGGGCTCGTCGGGTACGACGAAGAGGAGATGGCGTAGCCATGCTCGAGGAATTCAAAAAGTTTGCATTGCGCGGAAACGTGGTCGATCTCGCCATCGGCGTGATCATTGGGGCCGCCTTCGGCGCGATCGTGAATTCACTGGTCGGCGACGTCATTATGCCGGTGATCGGCTCGATTACCGGCGGGCTCGATTTTTCGAATTATTACGTTCCGCTGTCCTCCAAGGTGACGGCCGCGACGCTCGCCGAGGCAAAAAAGGAAGGTGCAGTACTCGCTTGGGGCAATTTTCTCACTGTCACGCTTAACTTTATCATTATTGCATTCGTGCTGTTCCTGGTGATCCGCGCCATCAACCAGTTCTCGCGCAAGGAGGCGGAGAAGGTGCCGCCGCTGACAAAGACCGAACAACTGCTCACCGAAATCCGCGACCAGCTCAAATCGCGCTGAACGCACCTCGAAATCCCCATGGCCGCAAAATCCGAGCGCCGCTTCAAGGTGGTCGCCGATAATCGCAAGGCGCGTTTCAACTACGCGATTGGTGAAACTTTCGAAGCCGGCATCGTGCTCACCGGCAGCGAAGTGAAATCCTTGCGTGCCGGAAAGGCCACGATTGCCGAATCCTACGCGGACGCTCGCGGCGGCGAACTCTGGCTGATCAACTCGAACATCCCGGAATATCTCCAGGCCAGCCGTTTCAACCACGCGCCGAAACGGGCGCGCAAATTGTTGATGCAAAAGCGGGAGATCAACCGATTGGTCGGGGCGGTCGAACGCGAGGGCATGACGATCGTGCCGCTAAAGCTTTACTTTAACGAGAAAGGACGAGCCAAGGTCGAGATCGCGCTCGCCCGCGGCAAGAAGTTGCATGACAAGCGTGAGACGCTGAAGAAGCGTTCCTGGGAGCGCGAGCGCGGGCGGCTGATGCGGATGAAAGGCTAGCGCATGATCCCGAAAGCATGCCCCCGGACTTGATCCGGGGGTGGGTACCGGATTTCGGACAAGATCATGCGCATACACGGGCAAGTGCTATGGCTGTTCCGACCAAACTCGATCATTGCGTGATCCACGTCTCCGATTGGGTCCGTTCGAACAAGTTCTACAGCGAGGTTCTGGGTGCCGAACTAGTGCAGCGGCCGGTTGGCTGGGCCTATCGTTTCGGCGACAAGCAACTCAATGTGCATGGACCTGGCGTGAAGCCGGCGGAGGTCGCCCGGTTGCCGGTGCAGCCCGGCAATAGCGATCTTTGTTTCGAATGGCAGGGGCCAATCGACAGCGCGATTGCACATCTCAAGGCGCACGGCATTGCAGTCGAACGCGGGCCAATGCAACGCTTTGGAGCAAGGGGGCCTGGTACGTCGGTCTATTTTCGGGATCCCGACGGCTCGCTCATGGAATTTATGAGCTATGGAGACGCGAAATGACCGAAGCGCCGGGCACGCATAACCCACAATTCCTTCCAACGAATATCCCAACACCGCAGGACGACGGGGCCGCGCGTCATCTGGCGGGAATGAAACTCCCCGATGTGGCGCTGCCGGCAACCGAGGGCGCGGCGGTCAATCTGTCGAAGCTGGCCGGCCGCACGGTTGTCTATATCTATCCGCGCACGGGCGTACCGGGTGTCGATCCGCCCGATGGCTGGGATCAGATCCCTGGTGCCCGAGGCTGCACGCCGCAGTCCTGCTCATTTCGCGATCATTTCGGCGAACTCAGGCGGCTGGGCGTGGCGCACCTCTATGGCATCTCCACCCAGGACACCGCTTACCAGCGCGAGGCAGCAACGCGGCTGCACCTGCCGTTTGCAATCTTGTCGGACGAGAGACTGACGCTGACCAAGGCGCTCAAGCTGCCAACATTTTCCGTTGCCGGAATGACCTTGCTCAAACGTATGGCGCTGGTGATCGACGACGGAAAAATTACCAAGGCGTTCTATCCGGTTTTCCCGCCGGACAAGAACGCCGAGGAAGTGATCGCCTGGCTTCAGGCGTCGAGATAGCGGCGCACGCTCGCAAAAACGTCCCGAAACATTTCCGGCGTGAGCACGCCAGTGTTCGTATTGTAGCGCGAGCAGTGATAGCTGGAGAACAGCGTCATTGAGCCAAGCTGGTGTTGATTGCCGTGGCTGAAGCCGGCGTCGGACAGTTTGCCGCCGAGCGCGCGCACCGTGCTCTCATGCGCGATACGGCCGAGCGCAACAATGGCGCGCAGCTTTTTCATCTCGGCGATCGTGGGCGCCAGAAAATCGCGGCACGTCCTTATTTCCTCCGGTGTCGGCTTGTTCTCTGGCGGAACGCAGCGCACCGCATTGGTGATCCGACAGTCCACCAATTCCAGTCCATCGTCAGGGTGTGCGCGGTATTCGCCGCGCGCAAAGCCAAACCGGCCGAGCGTGTCGTAAAGCAGCACGCCGGCATAGTCGCCGGTGAAAGGGCGGCCGGTCCGGTTGGCGCCTTGCAAGCCGGGCGCGAGGCCCACGATCAACAGGCGCGCATCGATGGTGCCGAAGGAGGGGACCGGCGCATTGAACCATCCCGGCTCTTTGCCGCGCCAGGTTTTGCGGAACGCGGCAAGCCGCGGGCAGCGCGGGCAGTCGCGCCCTGGCTTGCCGTCGGCCCCAGCCATTACGCCGACTATTCGAAAGATTCGTCGTCGTCGTCAGCGCCGACAGGAGCGCTGGCACGTTGCGGCGTGGTCGGCGGTCTTTGCAGGAATTGAGGCGTATGCGACGCCGCACGATCATCGCGCGGGGGACGCGCCTCGCGCGCGGGACGTTCGGACGGATCACGGCCAATCTTGGTCTGCAACTCAATTATGTCGACGAACACGTCAGCCTGCCGGCGCAGTTCGTCGGCGACCATTGGCGGCTGTGTAGAGACGGTTGAGACGACGGTCACGCGCACGCCTTTGCGCTGGACGGCTTCGACCAGCGAACGGAAATCGCCGTCGCCGGAAAACAGCACCATGTGATCGATTGTGCCCGCAATTTCCATGGCATCGACCGCAAGCTCGATGTCCATGTTTCCTTTGACTTTGCGTCTTCCCGTCTGATCGACGAATTCCTTTGTCGCCTTGGTGACGACCGAATAGCCGTTGTAGTCAAGCCAGTCGATCAGGGGGCGGATCGATGAATATTCCTGATCTTCGATTACCGCCGTGTAATAGAACGCACGCAGCAGATAGCCGCGCGACTGAAACTCACGCAGCAGGCGCTTGTAATCGATGTCGAAACCGAGAGATTTTGCAGTGGCGTAAAGGTTGGCACCGTCAATAAACAAAGCGATTTTTTCACCGGGTACAGTCATGGGTTTCTCTCATAATTCGTCACTGGTGACTTCCATATCTGCCGGGCACGCAACGTGGAATGCGCCGCGAGCGCGGTTTCGGATCGCCGTTAACAGAGCATTGCAGCATCTCCAATCAATTGGGCTGCCGCCTGCGCAATCACGCCGTGCCGATAAAATCCTGCACCATCGGCCTGCCGACGATCTCGCAATGGTCGAGTAACAGAGGGTTGCGGCTAAACCAAGACAAAAATGCTTGAAATTCCATGCGCCAGAGGATACCTAGCAGGCGAATTCAGGACAAGTTCCCCCAGATGGAGTGACGAGCCAATGGCCCGTGTCACCGTAGAAGATTGTATCGACAAGGTTGAGAACCGCTTTGATCTCGTCCTGTTGGCGAGTCACCGAGCGCGCATGATTTCATCAGGTTCGCAGATTACCGTCGAGCGCGACAACGATAAGAACCCGGTCGTGGCGCTGCGAGAAATTGCGGAAACCACTGTATCGCCTGGCGATCTCAAGGAAGATCTCATTCATACCCTGCAGAAATACGTCGAGGTCGATGAGCCTGAGCCCGAAGTGCCGCTGATCGGTGCCGGTGCCGGTGCCAGTGTGGACTCGGACGACACTGAGGTAACCGCGGACCGCATGACCGAGGAAGAGCTCCTCAAGGGTCTTGAAGGCCTGGCTCCCCCGGAGGAGCCGCCGGAAGAGGATGCCGAGTAAATCCTTCGCTTTGCCATTAATTCCCCATAACGGCCCGGCCCAGAGCCGGGCCGTCTGCTATTTGTCAACCAGTTGGGCAAACGCCTTGCGGCAGCGATGAAACCACGTGATATCTTGAGGTGGTAACATCAGGCTGCGAGGCAACAGATATGGCGCGCACGCGCTCGGACCTTCCGCGCATGCAGAAGCAGGCCCCGATCCGCGGCCCGCGCCCGTCGGCTGTTGCCGGCACAAAGCAAACTGTTGAAAAGCCTTCCCAATCGCGCAAGCCGCCAATGATGCGGCAGTACGACCTGATCGAGCGGGTGCGTCGTTACAATCCAGACACCAACGAGGCCCTCCTCAATCGTGCCTACGTTTACGCCATGAAAGCGCATGGCGAGCAGCGACGCGCTTCCGGCGATCCCTATTTTTCACATCCGATCGAGGTGGCCGCGATCCTCACCGACCTTAAGCTCGACGACGCGACCATCGCCGCCGCGCTGCTGCATGACACCATTGAGGACACAGAAGCCACCCGCGCCGAGATTGACAGTCTCTTCGGGCACGACATCGGCACATTGGTGGAGGGGCTGACCAAACTCAAAAAGCTCGATCTGGTTACCAAAGAGGCGAAGCAGGCGGAGAACCTCCGCAAGCTGCTGCTGGCAATTGCCGACGATGTGCGGGTCCTGCTCATCAAACTCGCCGACCGGCTGCACAATATGCGCACGCTTGACTACATGCCGCCCGAAGCGCGCCGGCGCGCCGCCGAAGAGACGCTGGAAATCTACGCACCGCTCGCCGGCCGCATGGGCATGCATGAGATGCGTGAGGAGCTCGACGATCTGGCATTCCGCGAACTGTACCCGGAAGCTTACGAGGTGGTGTCGGCGCGGCTCAATTCGCTCACCGAACGCAGCAAAGTTCTCATCTCGGAGATCGAAAAACAGCTCACCAAAAAGCTCGCCGACCGCGGCATCGAGGCGAAAGTCGTCGGTCGCCGCAAACGCGCCTACTCGATCTGGCGAAAGATGGAACGGAAATCGGTCGGCTTCGAGCAGTTGTCCGACATTTTCGGGTTCCGTGTCGTCGTAAAGACATTGGCTGACTGTTATCAGGCGCTCGGCATCGTCCATAGCACCTGGCCGATGGTGCCGGGCCGGTTCAAGGATTACATCTCGACGCCGAAAGGGAACGACTATCGCTCGATCCACACGACGGTGATCGGCCCGAGCAAGCAGCGTGTCGAATTGCAGATCCGTACGGTTGAGATGCACGAGATCGCCGAATACGGCATCGCGGCCCACGCCCTCTACAAAGACAATGTCGGCTCACCGACCGAGCTGCTGTCGCGGGAATCGACCGCCTATGCCTGGCTCCGCCGCACCATTGAGCTGCTGGCGGAGGGTTCGAACCCGGAAGAATTCCTCGAGCACACCAAACTCGAGTTGTTCCACGACCAGGTGTTCTGTTTCACCCCCAAGGGCAAGCTGATTGCGTTGCCACGCAAGGCGACGCCGATCGATTTCGCCTATGCGGTCCATACCGATGTCGGCAACATGGCGGTCGGCTGCAAGATCAATGGCCAGATTGCTCCGCTCACGTCCGAACTCGTCAATGGCGACGAAGTCGAGATTGCGACGTCGAAAGCCCAAACAGTGCCCCCGGCAGCCTGGGAATCGATCGTCGTGACTGGCAAGGCGCGCGCGGCGATCCGGCGTGCGACACGCGTTGCTGTACGCATGCAATATACCGGCCTCGGCCGCCGTATGGTCGAGCGTTTGTTTCAACGCGCCAAGATCGCCTATTCGGACGAAAAGTTGACCGGCGCTTTGCCGCGCCTCGCACGCTCATCGATTGAGGATGCATTGGCGGCGGTCGGGCGAAGCGAACTGAAAGCATCCGACGTCGCCCGCGCTATGTATCCCGACTACAAGGAAGAGCGCGCGGCCGCGATGGCCGCGAAGCCGAAATCGGAAAGTGGATGGTTCGGCCTGAAGAAACTTACGTCGGTCAAGTTCAAGGTGCCCGACAATGTGGTCGGGCCGGCCATTCCGATCCGCGGCATCAATGGCGATCTGCCGGTGCGTTTCGCACCCAACGGAGGCGCGGTGCCGGGCGACCGTATCGTCGGTATTCTCTCGCCCGGCGAGGGCATCACGATCTATCCGATCCAGTCTCCGGCGCTTAGCGAATTTGAGGACAAGCCCGAACGTTGGCTGGACGTGCGCTGGGACGAGGAGGAACAGGCCCCTCGGCGTTTTCCTGCACGTATCGAGGTGCAATCCGTAAACGAGCCGGGATCGCTCGCTCAAATTGCACAAGTCATCGCCGAGCATGACGGCAACATCGACAACATACGCATGACTCGACGGGCGCCCGACTTTACCGATGTCACAATTGACCTCGAGGTCTATGACCTCAAGCATCTCACCGCCATCCTCGCGCAATTGCGTGCCAAATCCGTGGTGGCGAAGGCGGAACGCGTGAACGGTTAGCGCATGATCCCGACAAAGCATGCCCTCGGACTTGATCCGAGAGTGAGGAACCGGTTTTCGGACAAGATCATGCGCAGGGAAAGCGCATGAATCGTCTTCGTCTCGGAGTCAATGTCGACCACGTCGCGACCATTCGCAATGCCCGCGGCGGGCGTCATCCCGACCCTGTGCGGGCGGCCAAGCTTGCGATTGCGGCCGGCTGTGATGGAATCACAGCGCATCTGCGCGAGGATCGACGCCACATTGGCGACGATGACATCGCCCGGCTGAAAGCGGAAATCGACAAGCCGCTCAATTTCGAGATGGCGGCGACCGAGGAAATGGTCGGCATCGCCCTAAAAACCCGGCCCCATGCCGTGTGTCTCGTGCCCGAAAAGCGCACCGAACGCACGACCGAAGGCGGGCTCGATGCCGTCCGGCAACGCGCCCAGCTTGCACCCGTTGTGCATGAGCTCAAGCACGCGGGCATCCGCGTTTCGCTGTTTATTGGTGCAGCGCCGGCGCAGATCGAGATGGCCGCTGAGCTCGGCGCTCCGGTGATTGAAATTCACACGGGGTCCTGGTGTGACGCGCTCGTGGATGGCCGGGCCGCTCAAGCCAATGCGGAGTGGCAGCTCATCCGGGACGGCGCACTGCTTGCCGCAAGCGTCGGCTTGGAAGTGCATGCGGGCCATGGTCTTGATTATGGCACCGCCGAAACGATTGCCGCATTACCGCAAGTGGTCGAGCTCAATATCGGCCATTTCCTGATTGGTGAGGCGGTATTCGAGGGTTTGGCTGAGACTGTGAAATTCATGCGTGCGGCGATGGACCGTGGTCGCAAGAAGGCGCGGCCGGCATGATCATCGGGATCGGCTCTGACATTGTGGACGTACGACGAATTGCCGATGTGATTGAGCGCCACGGTGAGCGCTTCCTCGGCCGAATATTCACGGCAACCGAGCGTGCCAAGGCCGAGCGCCGCGCAAATGCGGCGGAAACCTATGCCAAGCGTTTCGCCGCAAAGGAGGCTTGCGCAAAAGCGCTCGGTACCGGACTGCGGCACGGGGTCTTCTGGCGCGACATGGGTGTGGTCAATCTTGCGGGCGGACGGCCCACGATGAAATTGACCGGCGGCGCCCTCACGCGGCTCAAAGCGATCACGCCGCCCGGGTGCGAAGCCAGGATCGATGTTTCACTCACTGACGAAGGACCGACCGCTCAGGCCATCGTTATTATTTCCGCGGTACCCGCATCCGCACCGGGAGGTCCGGCTTGAACGCCGGAACATCAGTCAGACCAACTGTTTGGCCGCCGGCCTTGTTCATTGCCTGACGAAGTATCAGCCGCTACAAGGTCGCCGGGGCGCGCAGCCGTTTGGCGGGATGAAAGGCCGATGAGTGTGACATCTGGAACAAAACGAAAAAAAGAGGGCGGCGTTGCCGAAACGGTGCGCGTCATCATTCACGCGCTGATCATCGCGCTGGTGATCCGAACCTTCCTGTTTCAGCCCTTCAATATTCCCTCTGGCTCGATGAAGGCGACGCTCCTCGTCGGTGATTACCTGTTCGTATCGAAATACAGCTATGGCTACAGCAAATACTCGCTGCCGCTGTCGCCGCCAGTATTCTCGGGGCGTTTGCCCAGCGACTGGTTGCCCCAGCGCGGCGATGTGGTGGTATTTCGGCTGCCCAAGGATCCCTCGACCGACTACATCAAGCGTGTAATCGGTCTGCCGGGCGACAAGATTCAGGTCATCGACGGCGTGGTCAACATCAACGGTGTGCCGGTCAAGCGCGAACGCGCGCCTGATTACATCGAAATGGAAGAGGGCACCCGCGAGGCGCCGGTGAAGCGCTGGAAGGAAACGCTGCCAAATGGCGTGACCTACTACTCGCTCGATCTGGTCGACAACGGTTTTGCCGACAACACCCAGGTCTATACGGTGCCTCCCGACAATTATTTCATGATGGGCGACAACCGCGACAATTCGACCGACAGCAGGTTCAGCCAGGTTGGAATGGTGCCGTTCGAAAATATTGTCGGCAAGGCACAGATCATCTTCTTTTCCGTCTTTGAGGGCGAGCGCGCCTGGCAATTCTGGCGCTGGCCGGTGTCAGTGCGCTGGAATAGGCTGTTCACGATCGTCAAATGAGCCGCAAGGCCAAGGACAGGACGGCGCTCGAGAGCAGGATCGGCTACAAATTTGCCGATAAGGACTTGCTCGAACGCGCGCTCACGCACATTTCCGCGCTCTCGGGTGGAAACCGCGCGGCCAGCTATCAGCGGCTGGAATTCCTTGGCGATCACGTGCTTGGCCTTGTCATCTCCGACATGCTCTACCGCGCCTTTCCGAAGGCGAATGAAGGGGAGTTATCGCGCAGACTGGCCGATCTGGTGCGCAAGGAAACCTGCGCGGAGGTGGCACGGGCGATGGACCTCGGGCCTGCGCTCAAGCTGGGAAATTCGGAATCGCATGCCGGGGGACGGCGGCGCACCACCATTCTGGCCGATGTCTGCGAAGCGTTGGTCGGTGCGGCCTTTATCGATGGCGGCTATCAGGCCGCGGACGAGCTGATCGCTCGCTTTTGGAAGGAGCGCATGCTCAAGCCGCTGCTTCCGCTGCGTGACCCGAAAACCATGTTGCAGGAATGGGCGCAGGCGCGCGGCCTGCCGACGCCGGCCTATCGTGAACTGGCGCGTACGGGCCCGCATCACGATCCGGAATTTCGTGTCGCCGTTGTGTTGCCAGATCGACCGCCGGCGGAAGGGCTCGGCAGTTCCAAACGTGCGGCCGAACAGGCCGCCGCTGCCGCCATGCTCATACGTGTCGGCGTGTCGGCGGACAAGCTCGATGGCTGATGCGCACGCGCAAGGTAGCGACACAAGCTGTGGCTTCATCGCCCTGATCGGCGCGCCCAATGCGGGCAAATCGACGTTGCTCAACGCGCTGGTCGGTTCAAAAGTCAGCATCATTTCGCACAAGGTGCAAACGACGCGAATGCTGATCCGCGGCATAGCGGTCGAGGGGCGGTCGCAGCTTATTTTCGTCGATACGCCCGGGATTTTCTCCCCGCGTCGCCGCCTCGACCGGGCCATGGTGACGACCGCATGGAGCGGAGCGCATGAGGCCGATCTCGTCGGCGTACTCATTGACGCGCGCAAAGGTCTCGAGGAGGAGGCTGAAGGTATTCTAAGGCGGCTGGGCGACGTTAAGCCACCGAAGCTGCTCATCCTCAACAAGATCGATGTGGTGGCAAAAGAAGCGCTGCTGACGCTGGCAAAAGCTTCCAATGAAATGGCCAAGTTCGAAGCAACGTTCATGCTCTCGGCGTTGACGGGAGATGGCGTTGCCGATCTCAAAGCGTGGCTGGCGCAACACGTTCCGCCGGGACCGTGGCTCTACCCCGCTGACCAAATGTCGGACGCCCCGATCCGGCAACTCGCCGCCGAAATCACGCGCGAAAAACTGTTTGAGCGGCTTCACCAGGAATTGCCGTATCATTCGACCGTCGAGACCGAGGTTTGGAAAGAACTCCGCGGCGGCGACATCCGCATCGAGCAGACCATCTACGTGGAGCGTGAAAGCCAGCGCAAGATTGTGCTCGGCAAAGGTGGGCAGAGCATCAAGGCGATCGGTGAGGCTGCGCGCAAGGAGATTGCCAAGATCGTTGAAGCCAAGGTGCATCTCTTCCTGTTCGTGAAGGTGCGCGAAGGCTGGGCCGATGATCCGGAACGCTACCGCGCCATGGGCCTGGAGTTTCCGAAAGAGTAGAACTACGGGCAGATCGTTGAGTCGCACATGCAATGGACCGATGAAGGCATAGTGATCGGGGCCAAGCGTCACGGGGAGGCGAATGCCATCCTCGAATTGATGACGCGCGAGCATGGCCGACATCTTGGCCTTGTGCGCGGCGGGTTCGGTTCGCGGCTCAAGCCCGTGCTGCAGGCGGGCAATACCGTGAGCGCGAGCTGGCGGGCGCGGCTCGACGAACATCTCGGCAACTACACGGTGGAAGGCCTGTCGTTGCGGGCGGCGAGCTTCTTTTCGGCCTCGCACGCGATTTACGGTGTCACTCACCTCGCCGGGCTGATGCGGCTACTGCCGGAACGCGATCCGCATGCCGGCCTTTACCACGCGCTCGACGAAATCCTGGGTCATCTCGACGACGCGGTGCTGGCGGCACCGATGGTGGTGCGGTTTGAATTGCAGCTTTTGTCCGAGCTCGGGTTCGGTCTCGATCTCGAGAAATGTGTGGTGACGGGTGCTTCCGGCGATCTCGTCTATGTCTCGCCAAAATCCGGCCGAGCGGTTTCACGTTCCGCCGGCGAACCGTGGTCCGACAAAATGCTGCGGCTGCCGGCATTTCTGCGCGAGCGCGATGCTATGCCCATCGGCCACGATTTGGCCGATGGGTTTGCGCTGACCGGTTACTTTCTGGCGCGCCATGTTCTGGAGGCGCGCGGTCTCACACTCAGCGACGAGCGTGCGCATTTCATCGCTGCGCTAAACCGCGCGCTGCCCAGCGTCGCTTAAGTTACCACCAGTAGCGCCGATAAGGACGGCCCCAATAATACGGACGGCCGCCATAGTACGGACCGCCCCCGTAATAATAGGGGCCGCCGCCGTAGTAGTAGGGGCCACCCCAGCAGACACGCCGCCAGGCGCAGCCATATGGCCCGCATCGCCAAACCCGGCGGCAGGCAACGTCCTGGACCAGGCTGGAATCTTTAATCGCGGCCTGAATAGCGGCCGGCGTCGTGACCGTCATGGCCTCGGCGCGATTCGGAACGAGTGAGCCTGCCGCAAGAATAGCGAGCGTTGCGGCAGTCGCAAGAATAGCCCGGCGCATTGCTTTCTCCTTCCTAATAAAAACCTATACCCGCCTAGTCGTGCACAAGATAACACGGTCGAGGCCTCGAGGTTCGCAAATAGTCGCTGGAAATTTGGAAGAATAGATGGCGTCGTCGTTCATCGCTTGTTCATCTCCGGACAACCGACTAGCTATTCGGGGATGGGTAAGAGACTGATTCCCCCGGACAAAGGCCAAGTCGAAGAGGTGGCACTGCGCGAGGCGCTCGAAGAGCGCTATCTCGCCTATGCGCTTTCCACGATCATGAACCGCGCGCTGCCCGATGCGCGCGATGGCCTCAAGCCGGTGCACCGCCGCATTCTTTACGGCATGCGCCTGTTGCGCCTCGACCCAGGCTCAGCGTTCAAGAAGTCGGCCAAGGTGGTCGGCGATGTGATGGGCAACTTCCACCCGCACGGCGACCAGGCGATCTACGATGCGCTGGTGCGGCTCGCGCAGGATTTTGCCCAGCGCTATCCGTTGGTGGACGGGCAGGGCAACTTCGGAAATATCGACGGCGATAACGCTGCAGCCATGCGCTACACCGAGGCGCGGCTCACGGAAGTGGCGCGGCTGCTGATCGATGGGATCGACGAAGACACGGTTGATTTCCGTGCCACCTACGACGGCACCAGTGAAGAACCGGTGGTGCTGCCGGCAGCGTTTCCCAACCTGCTTGCCAACGGCTCTCAGGGCATCGCGGTCGGCATGGCCACCTCGATCCCGCCGCACAATGCGGCCGAGCTGTGCGACGCCGCCCTGTTCCTCATCGATAATCCGAAAGCGCGCAGCCGTACGCTGCTCAAATACGTCAAGGGGCCGGACTTCCCGACCGGTGGCGTTATCGTCGATACGCCGGAGACGATTGCCGAGGCCTACAATACCGGCCGCGGCTCATTCCGCGTGCGCGCGCGCTGGAAGCAGGAAGACACTGGCCGCGGCACCTACGTCATCGTCATCAGCGAAATGCCCTGGCTGGTGCAGAAATCACGCCTGGTGGAGAAGCTCGCCGAACTGATCAATGAGAAGAAGTTGCCGCTCGTTGCTGACGTGCGCGACGAATCGGCCGAGGACATCCGCCTGGTGATCGAGCCACGCTCGCGTTCGGTCGACGCCGAACTCCTGATGGAGTCGCTGTTCAAGCTCACCGAACTCGAGAACCGCATCCCGCTCAACATGAACGTGCTGGTAAAAGGCCGCATCCCGCAGGTGCTGGGCCTTGCCGAGGTGTTGCGCGAATGGCTCGACCACCGCCGCGAAGTATTGGTGCGTCGGTCGAAACATCGCTTGGCGGAAATCGAACATCGCCTGGAAGTGCTTGGCGGCTATCTGGTCGCCTATCTCAACCTCGACAAGGTAATCAAGATCATCCGCAAGGAAGACGAACCCAAGCCCGTCTTGATGAAGACCTTCAAACTCAGTGATGTCCAGGCCGACGCCATCCTCAACATGCGCCTGCGCAACTTGCGCAAGCTTGAGGAGATGGAAATTCGTGCCGAGGACAAGGCGCTGCGCGAAGAGCGCACCAAGCTCAAGTCGCTGATCGGTTCGCCCGCACAACAATGGAAGACGATTGCCGGCCAGATCAAGCAGATCAAAGAGACCTTCGGTCCGAAGACCGCCATCGGCAAGCGCCGCACAACCTTCGGGATCGCACCGTCGCATGACGAGGCTGCGATCGAAGAGGCGATGGTTGTGCGCGAGCCGATCACCGTCGTCGTATCGGAGAAAGGCTGGATCCGCGCCTTGCGTGGTCACGTCAGCGACCTGTCCGGAGTCGCCTTCAAGACCGACGACGCGCTGAAATTCGCCTTCCCGACCGAAACCACTGCCAAGGTAATGATTTTCGGCAGCAACGGGCGCTTCTACACCATCGAGGCTTCAAAGCTTCCGGGCGGGCGCGGCCATGGCGAGCCGGTCCGGCTGTTTATCGACCTCGAGGACGCCGACGTGGTGGCGGCGCTGGCCTACCAAGGTGGCCGCAAATTCCTGGTGGCGAGCCAAGGCGGCAATGGGTTTGTGGTGGCGGAGGACGAGTGTCTCGGCACCACGCGCAAGGGCAAGCAGGTTCTTAATCTCAAGGCGCCCGATAAGGCGCGCGCGATGACCACGGTCGATGGCGAGCTGGCGGCGGCAATCGGTGCAAACCGCAAGATGGTTATATTCCCGCTCAATCAGGTGCCGGAGATGGCGCGCGGCCGCGGCGTGCGTTTGCAGCGGTACAAGGAGAAGGGGCTTTCGGACGTCACCACTTTCACAGCCGATACCGGCCTTTCCTGGACCGACGCTGCCGGCCGCAGCTTCACGCTGCCGATGAAGGAATTAAAGGACTGGCGCGGCAATCGCGCTGACGCAGGGCGCATCGCACCCAAAGGATTTCCGAAGAACAATACATTCCGCAGCCTGCCAAGTGGCGGCAAAGGCGGAGAGGGTGACGACGCCGACTAGCGTCAGCTCGCCACGAATAACAGCGAGCGCTCTGATTTTTTCAACAGGGCAGCGGCAGTGTCGCCAAAGAAAAGTTTTTCGCCCGGACGGCGGCTAACGCCCAACACGACGAGATTATGATTGCGGCGATCGACCTCGCCGAGGATCGCCTCGTCGGCGGCCCGCTCGGCCACGACCGCCGTGCGGATGCTCATATTGTAACCGTCGGCAATCGCGACGATGTCTTTGAGGATTGCCTCTTCGTGGCGACGACTGCGGATCCCGCGACGGACGCCGCGTTTGGCGGCCGTCCGCACGGCGACGTAAAGCACGGTCACTTGCGCTTTTGTCGCCCGCGCGAGAGTGATGGCAACTTCCGCCGCCCGGCGAGAAGGATCGGTCCCGTTAACCGGAATGAGGATGCTGAACTTCCCGTCCGGTTTTTTCAGCAGGTCGTGTCGAACCGCTGAAATCACCAATGGTCCCTCGAAGCCTTTGGCCAGGTTGGTAACGCCACGGGCAAATTCGCTGCTCTGCTTTGAGGTCTCCTCAAGTCCGATAATGAAAATGTCGTAGCCTTTTTTAGCCTCTTCGGCGATGGCTGCCGGGCTTGGCTCATCATGGACGATCGTTGTCACTTCCACCGGATTGTCGGCCTTCTCTTCTTCTTTCTGCTTGCTCTTGATTTGAGCGGCGGCCTGCTGGACAACCTCGCTGGCGTCTTCGGCCTTCTCTTCATCTTTTTCGGCTTTCGTTTCGCTTTTATTGGTTTTCTTGCTGCCGTTGCCCTTGTTATCGGATGTCTTCTGCGTGACCTTTTTTTCCTCGGGCTTGGCCTGGTTTGCGTCCAGCTTGTCCCGGGTGTCGGGCATCGTGCTCTCGATCTTGCTGACGTCTGGAATGTGCAGGACGGTCGCGGGCATGCCACGCGTGCCCGCCAACATGCCGGCAACGCGTGAAGCAAACTTTCCATTGGGGCTGTCGTCGACGGCGATCAGCAAGCGCTCGAGCTTGGGTACGAAGCCTCTTTCCTCCAGTTCCTCGCGCTCGAGCCGCTGTTTTTCCTCCTTGCGCATCGGCAACCGCGAAAGCGCCCATCGCAGCGTAGGCGGCATCGCCATGGTTGTGATAACCGCCATTGTTACGATCATGGTGAAAAGGTTCTGGCTCAGTGCGCCCATCGACAGGCCGATCGTTGCGACGATGACTTCGGTCGAGCCGCGCGCATTCATGCCAGTGCCGAGCGCCAGCGATTCTCGAAAGGTGAGGCCGGCGAGTTTTCCGCCGACAAAAGCGCCGCCGAACTTGCCGACGCTGGCGATTGCGATCAATCCCAGGGTGAGCAACAGCAGATTCATGTCCTTGAGGATCGTAAGATCAGCGGAAAGACCGGCGGTGCCGAAGAATACTGGCATGAAAAAGGCGATGACCAGCCCACGCAATTGCTCGTCGATGTGACGGGTGAGGATCGGTGATTCACCGATCAGAATCCCGGCAACGAAAGCACCCAAAACGGTATGGACCCCGATCAGATCGGTGATGATTGCCATGGCGCACATGATCAGCAGGATCGCCGTGATCACCGCGAAGTCGCTGGCAAACACGTCGTTCACCCAGCGGATAATCATGAACACAAGCCGGCGTCCGATCGTCAGGCTCAGCCCCATGAACGCGAGCGTACCGAGCACGCTTTGCGCGATACTCCACATGTCGACGTGACCCTGGAGCGCAAGACTGAAGATGACCGCGGTGATCATCCAGCCGACTGTGTCGTCGATGATGGCGGAGGCCAGGATGACCTGACCGACGGTACGCCGCAAAAAATTCATCTCGCGGATCACTGTCGCCACGATCTTTACCGACGCGATCGATAGCGCGGTGCCAAGGAAGAGGGATGTGATCAGTCGCTTGCCTGGATCGGGCAACATGGAATCCGGCAAAGCTTCACCGAGGGCGACACCGCAAGCGAAGGGAATGACGATGCCGGCAATGGAAGCGATAGCCGAGGCCACGCCGGTACGACGCACCAATTTGAGATCGGTTTCCATGCCGGTGAGCAGCAACAGCATCAGCACGCCGAACTGGGAAACGGCGTCGAGCATTGCCTTTTGCTCTTTGGCGTTGGGGAAAATAACGTGGTGCCAGTCCGGAAAGACCGCGCCGAGGAGAGATGGGCCGAGCACCAATCCGGCGATGAGCTGCCCCATCACGCCCGGCTGTTTGAAGCGAATCATGATCTCGCCGAGCAAGCGGCCGACCAGCATCAGAAGCGCAAGTTGGATGATAAAAACAAATTCAGAAGGGCCGTGCTGACCTTCCGCCGCAAGTGCAGGAGTTGCTGCTAGTGCGCACGTTGCTAGCGACACGCACAGTTGGAAAAGCCATCGAGCAAAAATCATGTGCGCTGCGCACCCATTGAAGTTAGCAGCAACCCGATCGCAGGCAGGAAAGTTCCGTGGGAAATGCAATTGCAAATGATTTGCAAGAAGGTATAATCACCTTGAAAATTGGACGCTTTTTATAAGTTCCAGAATGGACGCGACCACAGGGCGACGCGCGAATACGAAAACGACCGGATGGCGACGCCAGCGCGGCCGTCCGCCTTTGGCGGAGGTATTCGGCTCGATCGCGACCCGACCAACGGGCTCGCTTGGGAAAAAGCTCCTTGCCTTCCTTGGGCCGGGGTACCTGGTCGCTGTCGGTTATATGGACCCTGGCAACTGGGCGACCTCGCTCGCTGGCGGCTCCAAATTTGGCTACGCGCTGCTGACGGTCGCGCTGCTTTCAAACCTGATGGCAATCCTGTTGCAGGCGCTGTGCGCGCGTCTGGGGATCGGTTCGGGACGCGACCTCGCGCAGGCCTGTCGCGACGCATTTCCACGCGCAGTCTCATGGCCCTTGTGGGTTCTGACCGAAATCGCGATTTGCGCAACCGATCTTGCCGAAGTGATTGGCACCGCGATCGGCCTCAATCTGCTGTTCGGCATTCCGCTCGAGATCGGCGTGCTGATCACGGCGCTCGACGTATTTCTGATCCTGTGGATGCAAAATCTCGGTTTCCGCTGGGTCGAAGCATTCATTGTCACGCTGATGGGCGTGATCGCACTTTGTTTCATCGTGCAAATCGCAATGGCCGATCCCGACTGGGGCGCGGTGATCCGCGGCTTTGCGCCCACTACTGAAATCGTGCGCAACCCCGATATGCTCTATCTGGCGATCGGCATCATCGGCGCGACGGTGATGCCGCATAACCTCTATCTGCATTCGGGCGTGGTGCAGACGCGCCGATTTGGCGACAGCGTCGAAGACCGGCGTGAAGCGATAAAGCTCGCAACAATTGATTCCACAATCGCGCTGATGTTTGCACTGACCATCAACGCCGCGATCTTGATTCTCGCTGCCGCAACTTTCAATAAAGCGGGAAAGACCGATGTTGCCGAGCTTGACCAGGCGCATGCGTTCCTCGCTCCATTGCTGGGCTCCGCCATCGCCCCGACGCTGTTCGGCATTGCGCTGTTATGTTGCGGATTGAATTCTACTGTGACGGCGACATTGTCCGGTCAGATTGTCATGGAGGGATTCATCGATATTCGCCTTCCGGCCTGGGCGCGTCGCCTGATAACGCGGGCGATTGCCATTACTCCAGCGGCGATCGTGACCATTTGGTACGGAGAATCCGGAACCGCAAAGCTCCTGATTCTCAGTCAGGTTGTGCTCGGTATTGCGCTGCCGTTTTCGATCATCCCACTGGTGATGTTCACGGCTGACCGGCGCAAGATGGGCGCACTCGCGGCGCCAATTTGGGTCACAGTGCTGGCCACGCTCACGGCGGCGTTGCTGATCGCACTCAATTTCAAGCTGCTGGCCGACCAGCTATTCAGATAAAAGGACGCTACTTTTCCACCCGACTCCAGCCCGATGGCATCAAACGTTCTTGCGGCAAAAAGCGGCCCTTGTAGTCCATCTTGCGCGAGCCGGGGACCCAGTAGCCAAGATAGACGTAAGGCAGACCCATACGATTGGCGCGGTCGATGTGGTCCAGAATCATAAAGGTGCCGAGCGATCGGTCGCCTTCATCCGGATCGAAAAAAGAGTAAACCATCGACAGCCCGTCGCTAAGGACGTCGGTGAGCGCAACAGCCAGCATTTGTCCTGTGCCGCGGCCGGTGATGCCGGTATCGGGCCCGCGCCTCCGATACTCGATCAGCCGGGTGTCGACGTGGCTGTCTT
This sequence comes from Hyphomicrobiales bacterium, assembly GCA_027307405.1. Classification (GTDB taxonomy): domain Bacteria; phylum Pseudomonadota; class Alphaproteobacteria; order Rhizobiales; family Xanthobacteraceae; genus Pseudolabrys. Next base: position 28,885 of record DAHUXA010000004.1, read on the forward strand.
CGATCATCATGGCGTAATCGAGCACGGTCATGTCTGCCATGCCGCCGTCGCGGTGGCGCGCGTCGAGATAGGCGCGGAACACCGAATATTGTTCGGAGGTAGGGGCGGGCGTGCGCATGTCGCCGATCATGTCGGCGTTGCGTTCGGCGATGCGGCGCATATTGCGCGAAGGCTCAAAGTCGGCTGCCACCACGCGAACCGAGACGCAGGCCCGGCAGCCCTCGCAGGCCGGGCGGTAGGCAATCGACTGGCTACGGCGAAAGCCGCCATGCGTAAGCAGGTCGTTGAGCTCGCCCGCGCGTTCGCCAACCAGGTGAGTGAAGACCTTGCGCTCTTCCTGCCCGTCCAGATAGGGGCACGGCGAAGGAGCCGTCAGGTAGAATTGCGGTGTGTCGCGCGAATGCTGGGTCACTAATCAGGCCGTCATGTCGTTCATATTTGGCGCTAGCATCGCGCGCCGGATGCTCCCCGTCAAAGGCCTTTATCCGGTCCGCGCAGGCTGCGTGGATGCTCGCAACATCGAAGCACGCGCGGCGTTGTTGATGATCACGGTTCCCAGAAGAATATCGTGAAGAAGGCGCCGTCGCTCGTTGAAGAAGGCGACCAACAGCACAAAGGGCGTAAAGAACGACACGGTAAACCAGAAAGCGATCGCGTGTACGGCGCCGAGGACAAAGTACGCGGGCGCTCCGTACCAGGTGCGCATTTCCAGATCCATCATTCGCATGCCGATGGTGGCTGAGGCCGGGCCGCCAAGGGTGACACCGAAATAGACAAGGGCCCAGATCACCGTGGCCGTCGGCAATAGCCAATAAAGCGCAAAGCCGAGCCCCAAGGTGACGATTCCGAAGGCGAAAATGAACATCGCCGCCAGCACCACCGGTATGGAAATAACAATGAAATCGATGACGAACGCGACCACGCGCCGCGACAGTACGCCATCGAACAATTCCGGCTGGCTGACCGGATCATAAGCATGGGGTTTGATGTCAATCGACATGCCGATCCCTCGCAATCGAGATGGAGAAAGAATCGGTCGCGCGCAAGGGGCTGCGCGGCCGCATACTACCCCCGGCTGGAACCTTCGCCGTCCTTGCGGCATGGTGCGGCCTTGGAGCCCGGAGTCAATGGGTTGAGCGTTACCCTTGCCGATATCGAAGCCGCCCGCCGCGTGATTGACGGCGCGGTCCTGCGGACGCCCATGTTGCCGGCGCCGAAGCTCTCGGCGCTCACCGGCGCTGACGTCTACGTCAAATATGAGAATTTGCAGGTCACCAATTCGTTCAAGGACCGGGGCGCACTGGTCAAACTCGCGTCCTTGAATGACGCCGAACGCAAGCGCGGCGTGATCGCCATGTCAGCCGGCAATCACGCCCAGTCGGTGGCCTACCATGCCGCGCGACTCGGCGTTCCCGCGACAATCGTCATGCCGGTGACCACGCCGTTCGTAAAAGTACAAGCGACGCGTTCGCACGGCGCAGAGGTCGTGCTGCACGGCGAATCGGTGGCCGAAGCCCAGGCGCGCTGCGAGCAAATTCAGGCGCAGCGCAACCTCGTGCTGGTTCACCCGTACGATGATGTCCGCATTATTGCGGGGCAAGGCACGATCGCACTCGAAATGCTGGAGGACGTGTCCGGTCTCGACATGCTGGTATTCCCGATCGGCGGTGGTGGACTGATCGCTGGCAACGCCATCGTCGGACGAACGAAGAACCCGGCAATCGAGATCATCGGTGCCGAAGCCGCGCTCTATCCCTCGGTTTGGAACGCGCTGCACGGCGACGATCGACCGCTCGGTGGGCCGACACTTGCCGAGGGCATTGCGGTCAAGAATGTTGGCAAGCTAACGCTGCCGATCATCCGCGAGCTGGTTGCGGAGGTCATCCTGGTCGACGAGGCGCAGCTTGAACGCGCGGTAAATGCTTATTTGACGCTTCAGAAAACGATGGCGGAGGGCGCCGGTGCTGCCGGCCTTGCCGCCATGCTCGCAAAGCCGGAACGGTTCAAGGGCAAAAAGGTCGGGCTTGTGCTGTGTGGCGGCAATATCGACCCGCGCGTTCTTGCATCAATCATGGTGCGTGAGCTTGAGCGCGAGAACCAGATCGTTTCATTCCGCTTGACCATTCCGGATCGCCCGGGTGTGCTCGGCACTATAGCGACGCGTATTGGCGCGCTCGGCGCCAACATCCTGGAGGTGGATCACCGCAGGCTATTCCTCGATGTACCCGCGAAAGGTGCCAAGCTCGATGTGACTATCGAAACGCGTGACGCTGCGCACGCCGAAGAGGTCATGGCGGCATTCGCTGCCGACGGCTACTTGCCGGTGCGGATCGAGGCGGGCCCGGCGATAGAGTGAGGCTTAGGCCGCTGACGACTGCGTCTGGGCCAGCCGCTCGTTGAGTTCATTCAGCGTCGCATCGGTCTTATGGATTGCGAGCAAATTAATGCCGGCGTCGAAAACGGTATAGCCGCGCTCCTGCAACCAGGCGCGCAGTTGCTCTCGTCCGGCCTTGATCTGTTCGATCAGCAGGATCGGATGGCATTTCTCGACGAGTTGCCGTCCGCCTTCCAGTGCCTCCATCTCCATTCCTTCGATGTCGATCTTGACCAGGTCCACGCGCGGGAGCTGAAGAGCATCCAGCGTGATCTTCTGAATCGGAACCATGTTGGCGTCGGAATAGTCGATCGTCTGGCCTATGAATTCGTTGTTCTCGCGCTGCCGCAGTTCAAGACTGCCGAAGCTTGATGCGGTCATATAGTTGGGGCTGGGGATCTTCATCACGCCCGCTTCCGACGAGACTGCGGCGTGCATGGCGATGGCGTTAAAGCAATTGTTGAGCGCGATGTTGCCGGCGAGCGCATAGTAGATGCGCTCCTGCGCCTCGATCGCGATCACGGAGCCCCACCCGGTCATCGCGATAGCCCATTCGATTGTGTGCGCACCAATATTGGCACCGCAATCGATCGCCAGCGCACCGTCGCCGTGATAGCGGCGGCGCGCTTCCAACAACTGCACAGCCAGCTCGACCTCGACCGGATCGAATGCGCCTTGTTCGAGAAGCTGAAAGCCGACGCCGAAGCCGCTATCGGGGCCAACCATTCGGTAGTCGAAGCGGTTGACGATCATCGCCCCTTGATTGGTCGAAGCGAGCACGAACGCCAGTTTGCGTCCGACATTGCGCATGAAAATCTCCCTAAGGGTCGAAAAGGCGGATAACGCTGCGGCACAAGGCACGCCCATACGCGCACGACCGCGAGGGCGCCGCGCGAAACGAATCACGTTACCTAGGGTAATGTGCCACCGGCGGCGGTGTACAGGTTTTAGACGACGGGCCCGTTTAAGGCCGCATCGCCCGCCAGATGCGCTCGGGCGTAGCCGGCATTTCGATGTGTTTGATTCCGAATTCGGAGAGGGCATCGACTAGCGCATTGGCAACGGCGGGAAGCGCGCCCACATTGCCGGCTTCGCCCGCGCCCTTGGTCCCGAGCGGGTTGGTTTTAGTCGGCACCGGATTGGATTCAACTTCGATGTCGCAAAGGTTATGGGCGCGCGGCATGGCGTAGTCCATGAACGATGCGGTTATCAGCTGGCCCGTCGCATCGAAATGGATGTCCTCCATTAGCACTTGCCCGGCGCCCTGCGCGACGCCGCCATGGATCTGGCCATGTAACAGCAGCGGATTAAGCACGGTGCCGACGTCGTCAACCACGCTGTAACGAACGATTTCGGCCTCGCCGGTTTCCCGGTCGATCTCGATTTCGCAGACATGGCAGCCGTTCGGATAATTGTTCACGGGCGCCTTGTAGACGGCGGTCGCGAACAGGCCGGGTTCCATTGTGGCGGGAAGCTTGGCCGGGCTATTGGCGTCGACCGCAACTTCTCTAATGGTCATCGTGCGGTTGCTCTTCGACGATGAGAAGACGCCGTCGGCGAAATTCACGTCGGCCGCATCGATCTTCAAAGCATGTGCGACAATCGCCTTGGCTTTTTCAACGACTTTTTCGGTCGCCATCAGAAACGCGGAGCCGGCCATGGTCGCAGAGCGCGAACCGCCGGTGCCTTCGCCGTAGAACACTTCCTCGGTATCGCCCTGGACGTAGCGAACCTCTTCGGGATTGAGCCCAAGCCGGTCGCAAACCAGTTGCTTGAAAACGGTTTCGTGGCCTTGGCCCGCGGTTACTGAGCCTGAAAACAGCGTTGCGGTGCCACTGCGATCGAACCGCACTTCCGCGCCCTCGGTGCCTGGCGCAGCGGCGCGCTCGATGGTGTTGGAGATGCCCAGTCCCCGCAACTTGCCGCGCTTGCGCGATTCCTCGCGCCGCCTCTTGAAGCCTTTGACGTCCGCAAGCTCCAGCGCCATATCCATGTTCTTTTCGAACTCGCCGCTGTCATAGGTGAAGGTCAGTCCGGTCTTGAAGGGCATCTGATCTGGCGAAATGTAGTTGCGTCGGCGCAATTCGGCCGGATCAAGGCCGAGTTCGTCGGCGGCAAGATCAATCATCCGCTCGATCACAAACGCCGCCTCCGGCCGGCCGTTGCCGCGATAGGGCCGCACCGGATTGGTATTGGTGAAGACGGCGGTAATGTCGGCGTAGATAGCTGGCGTTCGGTAAGTCCCGGCAAGTGTTCCGGCATTCAGAAAAAATGCCGGCATGTTGTTCTGCAAGTAAGCGCCGATTGCCGCAATTGTCTTCACGCGCAAGCCAAGAAAATTGCCGTCTTTGTCGAGTGCAAGCTCCGCCTCCGTTACGTTATCGCGCGCCTGCGCATCGCTCAGGAACGCCTCGGTGCGCGTGCTCATCCATTTCACCGGCCGTCCCGTGAGCTTGGAAGCGAGGAGCGTCAACGGTGCTTCATTGAACACCGGCGTTTTCATGCCGAAGCTGCCGCCAACCTCGGCGCTGATCACCCGCATCTTGCTTTCAGCCACATTGAGGACTCGCGCTATCTCGTTGCGGTACGGATGCGCGCGCTGGACCGGCGAATGAATGATGTAGCGGTCTTCCGCCGGCAAATAGACGCCGACCGCGCCGCGCGGTTCCATGCAGGCGGCGGTGACACGATTGATGACGAAGCGGTGCTTCACCACGTGAGCAGCCTTGTCGAAGGCGGCATCGACCGCCGCTTTATCACCGATCAATTCGACGAAGCAGATATTGTCCTTGCAGCCGTCCCAAACCTGCGGCGCGCCGGGCTTTGACGCATCAGCAGTGCTGACGACGACCGGTAGCGGCTCGTAATCGACCTCGATGAGCTCGGCGGCATCCATCGCCTGAGCAACTGTTTCCGCGACGACGAATGCGACACAATCTCCGACCCAGCGGACCCGGTCTTCAGCCAGGACCGGGTAACGCGGCTTGTACATCGGCGAGCCGTCGCGCAGCTTGAGTCCGCCATGGCCCGGCAGTTCGCCGAAGCCGGATTTTTTCCAATCAGCCGCCGTTAGCACGGCAAGCACGCCGGGTGCGGCCTGCGCAGACTTGGTATCGATCGATTTTATTTTGGCGTGACCGTGCGGCGAGCGCAGCACTACGCCATGCGCCATGCCGGGATAGACAACGTCGTCGATATAACGGCCGCGGCCCTGAACGAGTCGGGGGTCCTCGAAACGAGGAACGCCTTGGCCGATGGCGAATTCACCCATGTAGCTTTCAACCTGTGGAATTCATGTGTCACCGGGCCGGTGACGAGGCGGGAAGGGTGCCCTGGTCGCGTCAACCTGCTTTGAGCTTTTCTGCCACGCGCGGGGCGAAATAGGTCAGCACGCCGTCGGCGCCGGCGCGCTTGAAGGCAATAAGGCTTTCCAACATGGCGCGCTCGCCGTCCAGCCAGCCATTTTGGGCCGCTGCCATGATCATCGCGTACTCGCCCGACACCTGATACGCGAACGTCGGCATCCCGAATGCCTCTTTCACGCGCTGAACGATATCGAGATAAGGCAATCCCGGCTTGACCATGATCATGTCGGCGCCTTCCTCGATGTCGAGCGCAACCTCGCGCAGCGCCTCGTCGGAATTGCCGGGGTCCATCTGATAGGTACGTTTGTCGCCGGTGAGCGTTTTTGACGAGCCGACCGCGTCGCGGAACGGCCCGTAGAAGGCGGACGCGTATTTCGCCGCATAGGACATGATGGACACGTCGGTAAAATTCGCGGAGTCGAGCGCTTTGCGGATCGCGCCGACGCGACCGTCCATCATATCGGACGGTGCAATGATGTCGCAGCCGGCCTCCGCTTGCACCAACGCCTGCCTGACCAGCACGGCGACCGTTTCGTCGTTGAGAATGACCCCGTCGCGAAGCAGGCCGTCGTGACCATGGCTGGTAAAGGGGTCGAGCGCCACGTCGCACAGGATGCCGACGTTGGGCACTTCTTTCTTGATCGCGCCGATGGCGCGGCAGACAAGATTGTCGGGATTGAGCGCTTCGCTGCCCGCCTCATCGCGCAATTTCGGGTCGGTGTATGGGAAGAGCGCGACGCAGGGAATGCTCAGTTTGGCCGCACGCTCGGCCTCCCGTACAGCCTGGTCGACGGACAGCCGCTCAACACCGGGCATGGACGCGACGGGCGCGCGTGCGTTGTCGCCATCCATCACAAACAAGGGCCAGATCAGATCGTCGGTCGTGAGCACGTGCTCACGCACCATGCGGCGCGCCCATTCACTGCGCCGGTTGCGGCGCATGCGGACTGTAAGGTCCAGCCGCTGGGCCGCCTCCACCGGGGTGAACCGGGTGCGGCTTTCGATCGGACGGCCAAATTTGATCGCCATCAGGACACTCTCCCGGCGCTGTTTTAGCCGGTCCGATGCAGGGCCGCTACCCGTCCGCCCCGCGGGCGGCTATCCAGCTGCGCCCTAGGCTTTTCCAGCCTGTTGCTCCATCCCCACGCCGGCTTCCAGGCTGTCTTTGTCGCGGTAGATCGAGGCCACAGCCATCACCCGGCCGCCCTGTTTATAGCGCACGACGCAATCGCGCTTCATAACGTCACCCTCGATGTCGATTGCGTCCCACTTCTCGGCATGGCCGACATAGTTGATCGGGACATCGTAGTGCTGGCTCCAGAAGAACGGCGCCGACCTGAATGGCGTGCGTACGCCCATCATATTGAGCGCCGCCGTTTGCCCTTGACGCTCGGCCACCACCCAATGCTCGACGCGGATGCGTTCGCCCGAAATAGGGTCGGGCCAGCGGGCGATATCGCCAGCTGCATAGATACCGGGCGCACTCGTTTCCAAATAATCATTCACCATCACCCCTTTGTCGATCGCGAGACCGGCCTTTTCCGCCAGCGCAAGGCGGGGGCGCACGCCGACGCCGACCACCACCAGGTCTGCGTCGAGCGTGCCGCCGCTCTTGAGCGTTGCGCGCTTGCCCTCGAGTGTGGTGACGCTGTCCTCGAGATGGAATTTGACCCCGTGCTCTTCATGCAGCGCACGGATGAAATCGCCGAGCTGGGGTCCGAACACGCGTTCGAGTGGGCGCTTCTCCGGCGCCACCACATGAACCTCGATGTCGCGGGCGCGTAGCGCCGCGGCCGCTTCAAGGCCGATGAAGCTGGCACCGATCACCACCGCGCGCTTGGCGGCCTTGGCTTGCGCGATAATAGCGCGACAATCGGCGAGCGATCGCAAGGTATGGACGTGAGGGAGATCGGTTCCCGGGATGGGAAGCTTTACTGGCTCGGCCCCGGTCGCAAGTAGCAATTTGTCGAACGGCACCGTACTGCCGTTGGTGAGCGCGAGCGTACGCGCGCGCGGGTCGATCGCGATCACTTCGGTTTTCAGTTTCAGGTCGATCTTGTTCTCGGGATACCAATCGTCACCACGCAGAGGCACCCACTCTTCAGGGGCGCTGCCGGCAAGATAATCTTTCGACAGGTTTGGCCGGTCGACCGGGGCCGCATCGTCGTTACTGATCATGGCAATGCTGCCGGCAAAACCGCGTCGCCGCAGCATCTCCGCGGCGGCGAAACCGGCCGCACCGCCGCCGACAATGACAAAGCGCTCCCCGCCCGCGCTGCTCTTTTTGGGTGCCGGCTGAGCCTTCTCGCTTTTCACGAAAATCTTGCCGCTGCGCTCTTCGACTTGCCAGCAGGTCAGGGGGCTCAGCGCGGGCGCGGCCACGGCTTCGCCGGTTTGCAGGCTGAAGTGCGCATGATGCCATGGACAGCGGACCGTATCGCCTACGAGCAGGCCGTCGACGAGCGGGCCATGATAATGGGTGCAATGGGCGGACAACGCGAAAAGCTTGCCGCTCTGGCGAACCAGCAATACCTCTTCGTCACCCAGGTGGCCGGTCAACATGGCCCCGTCAACGAGATCACCAGCCGGAACGCCCTCCGCGAGGTCGGGTCCAGCCGGTTTTTTGTCCTCAGTTGCCATCTTTTCCTCCGTCCGCGGCCGCGCACGGCCCGCCTGTCAGATTAGATGCTTTAGCCGCCGGATAATTGCAGCATATGTCATAAATGCCGAATGGGGCCGTCCGGTTGCCGCGATCTGGCCTTGCTTGCTAAGCCGCAGGGTTTAAGGCGGGGCCACCCATGGATTTCGAGCTATCCGAGCAGCAACGCGCGTTTCAGTCCACGGCGCGCGCTTTTGCGCGCGACGAAATGATGCCGCACGCGCATGACTGGGACGAGGGCGAGATTTTCCCGGTCGATGCGATGCGCAAGGCCGCGGCACTCGGCTTCGGCGGGATCTATGTGAAAGAAGATGTCGGCGGCTCAGCGCTCAGCCGGCTCGACGCAGCCTTGATCTTCGAGGAGCTGGCGCAGGGCTGCACCTCGACGGCCGCCTATATCTCGATTCACAACATGGCAGCCTGGATGATCGATGCGTTCGGCAGTGCCGATACGCGCAAGAAGTTTCTGCCGAAGCTCTGCACCATGCAGCATTTTGCAAGTTACTGCCTGACAGAGCCGGGTGCGGGCTCGGATGCGGCAAGCCTGACGACGCGCGCACGTCGCGATGGCGAGCACTACGTGCTCGACGGCGCAAAGGCATTTATTTCCGGCGGCGGCGTCTCGGACATCTATGTAGTAATGGCGCGCACCGGAGAGCCCGGCCCGCGCGGCATATCCTGCATTGTGGTGGAGAAGGGCACGCCGGGCCTGTCGTTTGGCGCGCAGGAAAAGAAGCTTGGCTGGAAAACACAGCCGACCGCCATGGTGGTCTTCGAGAACTGCCGCGTGCCGGTCGCCAATCGTGTTGGTGCCGAAGGGCAAGGCTTCAAGATCGCGATGGCCGGTCTCGACGGCGGCCGGTTGAATATCAGTGCGTGCTCGATTGGGGGCGCGCAGTTTTGTCTCGACCGCACAATCGATTACATGAAGGAGCGAAGGCAATTTGGCTCACGCCTTGCCGACTTTCAGGCGTTGCAGTTTCGCATTGCCGACTATGCGATCGAACTCGAGGCCGCGCGCCTGCTGCTGCATCGCGCCGCCGTCGCGGTGGGAGAGGGCGAGCCCGCAGCGACGCGCCTCGCCGCGCAGGCCAAGCGCCTTGCCACCGATACGGGTTTCGAGGTCGTCAATGGCTGCCTACAGTTGCATGGCGGCTACGGCTATTTGCGCGATTATCCCATTGAGCGCGTCTTGCGCGACGTGCGCGTGCATCAAATACTTGAAGGCACCAACGAGATCATGCGCCTGATCGTGAGCCGCGCTATGCTGGGAAACTAAAGATCCGGAGAACGAACTATGGAACAGCTTCCACGCCTTTATCTCTCACGCGAGGAGATGATGAAACGCATCGCCCGCTTCAAGGACCTCAAAGGGTCCGATGGCGGCTTGCCCGACAGCAAGATGCCGGGCTGCGAGCGCACCTTGTTCAACGTCATCGGGTTCCAGCCGCCGAAGGGTTCGGGCGGCGCGGTGACTTCGCCGGTCGGCGATCACGCCGCGCAACTGGCCGCCATCAAGATCAGCGAGGGCTTCAATCTTGGCTATTGCAAAGCCAAGCCCGGGCACGGGCCGGAGATGCACAATCACGACACCAACGAGACCTTTATCCCGATGACCGGTACCTGGCGCGCAAGCTGGGAAAACGAAAAAGGCGAGGTGGAGTTTGTCGATCTTGGCCCGCTCGACGTGGTGTCATTTCCACCCGGAATGATCCGCCGCTTCGAGAACGTCACCAAGGGCGACCCGAATGCGGAATCGATCCTGATGTTCGTGATCGGCGGCGATGGCCCCCGGGCCGAATTCACCGACCAGGCAATGCAGCGGTTGGAGAAGGCGGGCGTCTGGCCGGCGCGGGTGTGATGCTTCAAACCGCTCGTCCCTGCACAAGCGGGGACACAGGGCCGTACGTGAGAGCTCGTGAGGTTCGTCTGGATTTCCGCTTACGCCGGAAAGAGCGGAGTGTGGGCCAGCGATGACGGGCGATATTTTGTTCGAACGGCGCGGAGCCGCCGGCATTATTACGCTGAATCGGCCGAAGGCGCTTAATGCAGTTACCCATGCCATGGTGCTGGCTCTGCGCGCGCAACTTGATCAATGGGCTGATGATCCTGCGGTCACGCGGGTCGTGATTACCGCCGCAGGCGAGCGCGCCTTTTCGGCCGGCGGCGACATCCGCGCGCTTTATGATCTCGGCAAGGCTGGCCGCCACAATGAAGCGCTGCAATTCTGGCGCGACGAGTATCCGCTCAATGTCGCGATCAAAAATTACCGTAAACCTTACGTCGCACTGATCGACGGCATTGCAATGGGGGGCGGCGTGGGCGTGTCGGTGCACGGCTCGCATCGTGTCGCCGGAGACCGTTTTTCCTTCGCGATGCCGGAGGTCGGCATCGGCTTTTTTCCGGATGTCGGAGCCACATGGTTTTTGCCCCGACTGCCCGGCGAGCTTGGCGCCTATTATGCTTTGACCGGCGAGCGCTCTGGTGTTGCCGATGCCGTCGCGAGCGGCATCGCCACTCATCGCATTCCATCGGCGCGCTTTGCTGCACTGCTCGATGGTTTAACCGGTACGGTGTCAGTCGATGCAATTCTTGCTGCCTTCGCCGCGCCGGCGGAGGAGGGACCGCTCATGCAACGTCGAGCGATGATCGACCGCCTCTTTGTCGGTGACATGGTCGAGAATATTCTGGCGGCGGTCGAGTGCGAAGCCTCATCGGCAAGCGCCGACGCGGAATGGGCCGCCAAGATCTCTGCGATCATGCGTGCCAAATCGCCACTGAGCCTCAAACTAGCGCTGGCGCAAGTGCGGCGCGGCAAAACATGGGATTTCGAGACGTGCATGCGCATGGAATTCCGCATAGTGTCGCGTGTCATCCACGGGCATGATTTCTACGAGGGTGTACGTGCCGTGATCGTCGATAAGGATAACAAGCCGCACTGGCGACCGGCGACGCTCCCCGATGTAAGCGAGCAGGAGGTCGAGCGCCATTTCGCGCCGCTCGGCTCATCCGATTTGGTGCTGCCGTGAATAGACCCACCGCCGCTCCCGAGGACTTGCGCACACTCGAGCCGGTGCGCGAACTCGAAAGCAATCGGGCAATCGGCCGCTGGACGCGGCGGCTGGTGCTGTTTCTGCGAGCCATGGCGGCAATATCGATGGTCAAGGGGCTCTATCACTGGGCGCAGGTATGCGGCATTGGCTTCGGGGAAACACAACCATTCGAAAATCATTCGATCGCTTGGCAAACGGCGACGGTGTTTTTTGCGGTGCTAGATCTTGTCGCCGCCGTCGGTCTTTGGCTTGCAGCAGCTTGGGGCGCCGTGATCTGGTTGACCGCGGTTGCGTCCATGCTGGCAGTGGAAATATTTTTTCCGCAGGTGTTCGGCGGCGGCTGGCTGACCGGGATTCTGGAGGGAGGATTGCTTGCGCTTTATCTCTGGCTGGCCTTGAAATCAGCGCAAGAGCATCCGCAGTAACGATCACGAAATAGTCGGGGAGGGCGCCATGGCGCGCATCGGATTTGTCGGCCTCGGTAATATGGGACTGCCGATGGCACAAAATCTGCTCAAAGCCGGTCACCAGGTTGAAGGTGTCGACGTCAATCCGGCATCCATCGAAAAACTCACGGCGGCGGGCGGGGTGGGCGTCGAAACGGCCAAAAGCGCTGCCGCACGTGCCGACGTCGTCATCACAATGTTGCCGTCGGGCAAGGAAGTGCGTGAGGTCTATCTCGGCTCTTCCGGAATAATCGCGAACGCCAATCCCGGCACTCTGTTGATCGATTGTTCGACGATCGATGTCGAAACCGCGCGCGCGGTTGCAGCTGAAGCAGAGAAGAAGGGGCTGCTGATGCTCGATGCGCCGGTCTCGGGTGGTGTCGGTGGCGCTACCGCGGCCACGCTCACGTTCATGGTCGGAGGCAGCGGGCAAGCCTTCGTGCGAGCAGAGTCGCTCTTGCAAAAGATGGGAAAGACCATCGTGCATGCAGGCGGCGCCGGCAACGGCCAGGCGGCAAAGATCTGCAACAACATGATCCTCGGCGTGTCGATGATTGCGGTCAGCGAAGCTTTCGTGCTCGCGGAAAAACTTGGTCTCGATCATCAAAAGTTGTTTGACATCTCTTCCAAATCATCCGGCCAATGCTGGTCGCTGACTACCTATTGTCCCGTACCGGGACCGGTACCCACATCGCCCGCCAATCGCGACTATCAAGCGGGCTTCACCGCCGCGATGATGCTTAAGGATCTGAAGTTGTCGCAGGAAGCCGCAAAGGCGACAGGAACCAAAACAGAACTGGGCGCGGACGCAGCGAGGATTTATTCACAATATGTGGCGAGCGGAGAGGCGTCGCGCGATTTTTCTGGGATCATTCGTTTCATTCGCGACTGACGCGCATTTCTAGAGTGAACGAAGCCTTGCGCGGCTTTGTACAATTGTACGATCAAGGGAACGTTCACCCTTGCAAATAAACCTAATCTTTATGGTGTTATTTAAGCCGATTTTAGAATGCCCCTCTTAGGGTGCGTCATCCGGAGCGGGGAACAGGGCCTTGCAACCGGGGACGTAAAAGTAGAACGCAAGGGGCGTTGAACATGAAAGCCGTCGCAAAGACGGTCGAGCCCGCCGCACGCGAGGCGCAGCTCGATCACATTAGGCCACAGTACTTGGAGGCCTTGACGTTAGTCGAACGGCTTCATCGCCGGTTGCTTGACGTCATCAAGGACGAATTCGATCGGCGCGGTCGCTCCGATATCAATTCGGTGCAGGCGCTGCTGCTCTATAACATTGGGGATAAGGAACTGACGGCCGGTGAGCTGCGCACGCGCGGCTACTATCTCGGCTCCAACGTTTCCTACAACCTCAAGAAGCTGGTGGAAATGGCCTTCCTCGATCACCAGCGTTCGCGCGTCGACCGGCGCTCGGTTCGCATCAAGTTGACCGACAAGGGCCGCGAGGTGCGCGACATCATCGAAAGTCTCTATCAAAAACACGTGCGCACAGTTGAGCAGGTCGGCGGCATCAACGCCGAAGAGTTTTCCACGCTCAACAAGTCGCTGCACCGGCTCGAGCGGTTCTGGACCGACCAAATCCTTTATCGGCTCTAATTTAGACTGCGGATGGATTAACTTGCCCCGGCCCCTCCCGGCCGGGGTTTTTCTTATTGGCTCCGCGAGCGGCCGTACATAGGGCCCCTAGATATTGCGCCCGTATGTAGTCCACAGCCCAATGCTTGGCGGGTAACGGCCGATATGCTATTGGCGGACGCAATCCCGGACCCTGCCTATTGATCGGCGCCGATCGCTCCCGGCGCCAGGAGATCGTGATGTCGGCGACGTCGAGCCCCAAGCCCACAAGCGACGTGGAAACTTTGTTCTCGGCAGGTTTGCGCGAAGTCGATCCCGAGATTGCCGATGCGATCAAACTCGAGCTGGGCCGCCAGCGCGACGAGATCGAATTGATCGCTTCAGAGAACATTGTCTCGCGCGCGGTTCTTGAAGCGCAAGGCTCAGTACTCACCAACAAATATGCCGAAGGTTTGCCAGGCAAACGCTACTACGGTGGATGTCAGTTTGTGGACATTGCCGAGCGGGTCGCGATCGAGCGCGTTACGAAACTTTTCGGCTGCAGGTTCGCTAACGTGCAACCGCATTCGGGTGCTTCGGCGAACGCGGAAGTCTTTTTCGCCTTGCTGCAGCCCGGCGATACTTTTATGGGGCTCAACCTGGCTGCCGGTGGGCATCTCACGCACGGCTCGCCAGTCAACATGTCGGGCAAATGGTTCAAACCGGTGCCCTACGGCGTGCGTCGCGACGATCACCGTATCGACATGGAGCAGGTTGCTCGCCTCGCACGTGAGCACAAGCCGAAGCTGATCATCGCAGGCGGTTCCGCTTATCCGCGCATCATCGACTTCCGTGCCTTCCGCGAGATTTGCGATAGCGTCGGCGCGCTGCTGATGGTGGACATGGCGCATTTTGCAGGTCTCGTCGCTGCGGGCGTGCATCCGTCGCCGTTCCCGCATGCACACGTGGTCACAACGACGACACACAAGACACTGCGCGGACCGCGGGGTGGCGTCATCCTTTCCGACGAGGAGGAAATCGCCAAGAAACTCAATTCGGCGGTTTTCCCCGGCATGCAAGGTGGGCCGCTGATGCACGTGATCGCCGCCAAGGCCGTGGCCTTCGGTGAGGCGCTGCGACCAAATTTTCGTGCCTATGCGCGTAACGTGGTCGAGAATGCCAAAGCGCTGGCCGAGACGTTGAAGTCGCACGGATTCGATATTGTGTCGGGCGGCACCGACACCCATCTCATGCTGGTCGATCTTCGGCCGAAACGGCTCACCGGCAAGGTTGCGGAAACGGCACTGGGTCGGGCGCATATCACCTGCAATAAAAACGGCATTCCGTTCGACCCGGAGAAGCCGACGGTAACCTCCGGCATCCGTCTCGGTTCGCCTGCCTGTACCACGCGCGGGTTCGGCATCGCTGAATTCCGTCAAGTCGGCGAGATGATTGTCGAAGTGCTCGACGTGCTGTCGCAGAAACATGTCGAGGAGGATTCACTGGTCGAAAGCACAGTTCGCGACAAAGTGAAGGCATTGATCGGGCGATTTCCGATTTATCAGGACTAAGGATTGGGGACGTTATGCGTTGCCCTAGCTGCGGAAGTCTCGATACACAGGTGAAGGATTCCCGGCCCACTGAAGATTCGGCTGTGATCCGCCGCCGCCGCGTTTGTCTGACCTGCAATTTCCGTTTCACGACATTCGAGCGCGTGCAATTGCGTGAACTGACGGTCATCAAACGCAATAGCCGGCGCGTGCCATTTGACCGCGACAAATTAATGCGCTCGGTGCAGATCGCGCTGCGTAAGCGCCCGGTCGATCCTGAACGTATTGAGCAAACGGTATCGAAGATCGTTCGCGAGCTCGAAAGCCAGGGCGAGAGTGAGATTTCCTCCGAAGCAATCGGCGAGATTGTGATGGAGCATTTGCGCGAGCTTGACGACGTCGCCTATGTGCGCTTTGCGTCGGTCTACCGTAATTTTCGTGAGGCCAAGGATTTTCGCGCCGCTCTGGACGAATTGTCGGGCGAGGATGACGGTCGGCCTGCCGCAAGCGCACGAAAATGAGCGAGCAAGCCGCGCCTCCGCCAGGACCGGTCTCCGACGACGAACGCTTCATGCAGCTCGCATTGGTGCTCGGCCGGCGCAATCTTGGACATACTTGGCCTAATCCCGCGGTCGGCGCGGTGATTGTGAAAGACGGTATCATTCTCGCGCGCGGCTGGACCCAACAGGGGGGCAGGCCACATGCTGAAATTGAGGCGCTACGCCGCACCAAAAAAGCGGCGCAGGGCGCCACGATGTATGTGACGCTCGAGCCGTGCTCGCATCAGGGCAAGACGCCGCCCTGCGCCGATGCGATCGTTCGCGCCGGCATCGCCCGTGTCGTTTCGGCGATGGAAGATCCCAATCCGGAAGTGGCCGGGCAGGGACACGAGCGTCTGCGCGCCAAGGGCGTCGTCGTGGATGTCGGTCTCGGCGCCGAGGAAGCGCGACGCACGCACGCGGGCCACATCACGCGCATCGCGCAAAACCGGCCCTATGTGACTCTCAAGCTCGCGATTTCGGCCGACGGTAAGGCGGGGCTCGCAGGCCGAAAACAGGCATCGATCACGAGTGCGATTGCGCGCGAGCGCGTGTTTCAAATGCGTGCCGCAAGCGATGCCATTCTTGTCGGTATCGGCACGGTATTATCCGACGACCCCCAACTGACGTGCCGCCTGCCCGGTATGTTCGAGCGTTCACCGGTGCGCGTAGTCCTCGACCCGCAACTGAACGTGCCGTTGTCGAATTCAGTCGTCGCGACCGTGCGCGAAACGCCGACCTGGGTGTTCGCTTCACCCAAGGCCTCCTCGATGGCGGAAGAGATCCTCCAGCAAAAAGGCTGCAAGGTCTTTCGCGTCGATGAGAGCGGCGGACGCCTCGATGTTCAGCAGGTGCTGAAGACGCTCGCCGAACAAGGCATCACTCGGCTGATGGTGGAAGGCGGGCCGACTGTTGCGGCCAGTTTCGTGGATGCCGACCTGGTCGACGAAGCAATCTTGATGCGGGGTGAAAAAACAATCGGCTCAACGGGCATCGACCCGCTGGAAGGAATGCCACTCGACGCTTTGACTGGCCGCCTCACATCTCACGGCAGCGAAAAAATCGGCGTCGATACGATCGAAAGTTTCGTGCGGGCCTGACGGTGTCTTTTCGCCGACCTCTCCTCGGTTCCCCGGGCGCAGCGCAGCGCGCAGTGGTGCGCTGCAGACTCGTGGTCGATACATATTTGGAGTCCGCTAAGGCCCCGGATCAGCGGCGCACCACACGTCGTGCTGCGCCGCATCCAGGGAACGGGGCAGAACGCTAATGTTCACCGGCATCGTCACCAACATGGGCGAGGTGCGCTCGGTCAAGCCGCGCGCGGGCAATCTGCACCGCATCACCATCTTTTGCGGCTATTCGCGTGCCGAGATTGTGCAGGGCGCCTCGATCGCCTGTTCGGGTGTATGTCTGACGGTTGTGGACGCGGGGGAGGAAGATGGCCGGGTCTGGTTTGCCGTCGATGCGGCAGAAGAGACCCTAAGCGTCACGACCGTAGGCGGATGGCGGCATGGGTCCAAGATCAATCTCGAGCGTCCCTTGAAATATGGCGACGAGTTGGGCGGTCATCTGGTCGCTGGCCACGTGGACGGCGTTGCGACGGTGGTCGCCCGCGAGGACATGAGCGAAGCGGCCCGCATTGCGTTACGTGCACCTGCCGAGCTTGCACGATTCATCGCGCCCAAGGGCTCGGTTGCGCTCGATGGCATCTCGTTTACGGTCAACGCGGTGGAGGGGGACACATTCTCTGTCCTTGTCATCCCCCACACGTTGCGCGTGACGACATTTGGTGCATTGCGCAAAGGCGATGACGTGAACCTCGAAGTCGATACCATGGCTCGGTACGCTGCGCGGCTGGCTGAGATGAAGTAAAACCTTGTTCGGGCGCGCACCCCTTGCTACCACGCCGGTGAATTAGGAACATCGGGTTATGGTCAAGAAAAAGCGCAGTGCGAAAAAAAGCGACAGCCTGCATATGCTGATCGTGGAAGCGCGCTTTTATGACAAAATTTCCGATGAGCTTTTGCAGGGCGCAACGCGGGTCCTGGACGCAGCGAAGGCACGCTATGATCGTGTGACTGTGCCGGGAACGCTTGAAATTCCCGCCGCCATTGCAATCTCCGTCGATGCGGCGCGGCGGCGGAAGGCGTCTTATGACGGCGTGGTTGCGCTGGGCTGCGTGATCCGCGGCGAGACCCATCATTTCGAGATCGTAGCGAATGAATCGGCGCGTGCGTTGATGGACCTCGCTGTGAGCGAAAGACTTCCAATCGGCAACGGCATCCTCACGGTGGAAAACGAGGCGCAGGCCCACGCTCGCGCCCTTGTCGAGGAGGGCGATAAAGGTGGCGATGCCGCTCGCGCGGCCCTCACAATGGTCGCGCTCAAGCACACCTTGGCCTGGCGCTGATGGCTGCCGGGGCCGCACGCGACGACAAGGACGCGCGCAAAGCGAACAAACGCGGCGCAGCCCGGCTGGCGGCGGTCCAGGCGCTTTACCAGATGGATCTCGCCGGTACGGGCCTCAATGAAATCCTCGCACAGTTTGAGAGTCACTGGATCGGCCGCGAGGTCGAGGGCGCGCAATATCTTCCGGCCGAAGCGGCATTCTTTCGTGACATTGTTTCCGGTGTGGTGCGCGACCAGCGGGAACTCGATCCGCTGATCGACGAGGCTCTGTCGAAAGGCTGGCCGCTCAAGCGTATCGAGGCAGTGCTGCGTGCTGCGCTACGGGCGGGCGCTTACGAGTTGATCCACCGAGCCGATGTCCCCGCGCGGGTGGTGGTGGCCGAATATGCCGATGTCGTAGCCGCTTTCGTCGAGCGCGATGAAACCGGCATGGTCAACGCTGTGCTCGACCAGCTCGCGCGGCGCCTGCGCGCCGCGGAATTCGGCCGCGCTGCCGGGTGAGACGATGGCCGCTCACGACGATACGTCGGCCGAGGACCGCCTGATCGCGCGCTTCTTTAAGCCGCTCGCGACCCATCCGGGTGCGCTGAATCTCTCGGACGACGCCGCCTTTCTGACACCGCCGCCAGGCTTTGATCTGGTTCTCAAGACCGATGCTATCGTCGGTGGGGTGCATTTTTTTTCAGAGGATGCCGCCCAAACGGTCGCAAGCAAGGCGCTACGGGTAAATCTGTCTGATTTGGCGGCCAAGGGCGCGCGGCCGCTGGGCTACCTGCTGTCGCTCGCGCTTCCCAAAGAGGTTGGCGAGGATTGGCTCGAAGGGTTTACGCAGGGCCTGCGCGGCGATGCTGTCCTGTTCGGCTGTCCACTATTTGGCGGCGATACCGATCGCACGCCTGGCCCGATCACAATCTCTATTGCGATGTTCGGCGCCGTACCGGAAGGAACAATGGTGCGCCGCGCCGGTGCCAAGGCGGGCGATCGTGTGTTCGTGAGCGGCACCATTGGTGATGCCGCGCTTGGCGTGCTGATGCGCAAAGGCAAAGGCTGGAAACTGAGTGAGCCGCAACGCCAGCATCTCGTCTCGCGCTATCTTTTGCCACAACCGCGGAATGTGCTCGCGGAAGCTGTGCGCACCCATGCTTCGTCAGCCATGGACATCTCTGACGGCCTCGCCGGTGATTTTGCAAAACTGTGCCGGGCTTCCGGGGTGGCGGCCGACATCGACGTTGCGCGGGTCCCCGTTTCCGAAGCTGCCAAGGCGGTGATTGCAGCCGATCCTGCCGCGCTTGAATCCGTGCTGACCGGTGGCGACGACTATGAGATCATTTGCACAGTGCCGGCGGCCAAAGCCGATGGTTTTCGAGCTGCTGCCAAGGCGGCCAATGTCGCGGTGACGGACATTGGCGAAATCAAAGCCGGTGAGCGTGTACGCTTTCTTGCCGATGGCCGTGCGCTGACCTTCAAGCGCGCGTCGTTCAGTCACTTCTGAAATCGGCAGGACGGGTGCACCAAGCGCAGCTATAATACGGACGCAGAGAACAGGAATTTGCCATGCACGATATGACGGCAAAACAGGCGGCGGTGTCGCCGGTCGGCCAGCACCCGCACTTTCAAAAACATCACAGGCGATTTCCGACCACGGCCTGGTTGCGCCGGCGCGCGCCGAGCAACGTGCCGCTTTTTGCCTTCGAATATGGCGACACCGGTGCCGGGAACGATGTCGGTATCGGGCACAATTGGGCAGCATTTGATGCGGTTGAAATTGTGCCGCGTTACGGCGTGATGCCATCGCTGCCGCCCGTCGACGTTAAATTGTTTGGCCGCAGCTACGCGGCGCCAATCGGCGTCGCGCCCATGGGTGGACCTTCGTTGGTTTGGCCGGGCGCCGATCTGTTGATGGCGAAAGCCGCGCAACGGGCACGTATTCCGTACACGCTCAGCGTTGCCGGGGGCGCCACCATCGAACAAGCGGCAGAGGCCGCGCCCGATGTGTTCTGGCTCCAGCTTTATCGTTTTTGGCACGACGACCATAAGATCGGCTTTGATCTGGTACGGCGGGGGCAAGCGGCCGGCGCCAAGGTCCTCGCACTCACGTTGGATGTTCCGGTGCGTACCACGCGCTCGCGCGAAACTTATGCCGGTCTTGCTCATGAATTTCGTCCCAACGTGCGCATGATCTGGGAAATGATGGTGCGGCCGAAATGGATGTTCGCACTTTTGCGGAACGGCTATCCGCGCTTTGCCACCATCGGTGATTACGCGCCCGCGGGCGCGAGCACCAACGAGATCATCGCCTATGCGCGCGCGCGCATGGGGGGCGCGTTTTCCTGGGAAGAGGTCAAGCGTTATCGCGATGCGTGGAAGGGCCCAATGGCGGTCAAGGGCATTCTGCACCCCAAGGACGCCGAAAAGGCCGTTGCGCTTGGGATCGATGGCATCTGGGTGTCGAACCATGGCGGCCGACAAATCGAAGCGCTGACACCGTCGATCGACGTGTTACCTGCGATCGTTGCGGCGGTCGGAAAAAAGGCGACCGTGATACTCGATAGCGGCGTTCGCAGCGGCCAGGACGTGATGCGGGCGTTGGCGCTCGGCGCCGATGCGGCCTTTGCCGGAAAGTCATTCCTCTGGGCGGTGGGGGCTCTTGGTGACGATGGGCCGGATTACCTGATCAACCTCTATATCGATGAGCTGCGCGCTTCCCTTGGCCAGATCGGCGCTCGGACATTGGCCGAAGCACGGGCCGCCACCATCCGGCATCCCGGCGCGATCGAGTTTGCGGCCCAGAGCCGGCCACGGCGAAGCAAATAGCGATCTCTTGGCCGCTCGTCCCCGCGAAAGCGGGACCCAATCATTAAGTCGATTTAATGCTGGATTCCCGCTTCGCGGGAATGAGCGGGTAGGTTGTCCCCTCAAAGCTGCCCTGCGCCCGCGGCAGTGGCGATTCCAAAGGATTGTCGTTAGAAGGCGCGATCCTTCCGGGAGCCTGTTCATGTCGGCGGTAGCCGAAACTCTCCAGCACGCCGTGCCCGACGACAATCTGGCGCGCCGCAACGCCATTGTGCTGGCGGTCGCGCAGGCGCTGGCCGGTGGCAACAACACCGTCATCGTTAGTACTGCCAGCATTGTCGGCGCAGTGCTCGCGCCCGACAAGGGTCTCGCGACCCTCCCGGTGACCGCTATGGTGTTCGGGATGTGGCTCGGCTCATTGCCGCTGGGCGTGTTGGCGCGTCATTTCGGTCGGCGCTTTGCGCTGCAATGCGGTTCGGCGTTCGG
>DAHUXA010000050.1 GCA_027307405.1 Hyphomicrobiales bacterium
CGCCCTATTCGTATTTTTGCGGCCACCTTAGCCGATGAGAGCGAAGGCGCAAGGCGGGCTGGGGACTTCCGCACCGATGACTCGCGCCAGATCACGTAACTTTTTGCTTGCGCACGATGTTTTTTGATGCGGTAGGTTAACCATGATGCTCGACGCCAAAGAACTCGAACGCTATGCCCGCCACATCGTGCTGCGCGAAGTGGGAGGTCCGGGCCAGGCCAAACTCAAGACCGCGCGCGTACTTGTCGTCGGTGCCGGTGGGCTCGGGGCGCCGGTGCTGCTCTACCTTGCGGCCGCCGGAGTCGGCACGCTTGGTGTCGTTGACGACGACGACGTGTCGCTATCGAATTTGCAACGACAGGTGATCTTCGCAACCGACGACATTGGCAAGCCAAAAGTTGAGCGCGCCGGCGATGCAGTAAAGAGCCTTAATCCGCATGTGAACGTCGAAACACATTGTGTGCGTCTGACCGCAGCCAACGCGCTCGATCTGATTTCACGATACGACATCGTGGCTGACGGCTCCGACAATTTCTCTACGCGCTATCTTATTTCCGACGCTTGCTACTTTGCCAAAAAGCCTCTCGTCACCGCTGCAGTTGGCACCTTCGACGGGTCACTCACTTCAATCCGTGCTCACGAAAAAGGGGCCGAGGGCGCCCGTAATCCGACCTACCGATGCCTGTTTCCCGAACCGCCGCCGGCTGGCACCGTGCCCGCCTGTGCAGAAGCTGGCATCCTTGGTGCACTGCCGGGTGTCCTTGGCTCGCTGATGGCGCTGGAGGTCATCCGCGAGATCGTCGGTTTTGGCGAGGGACTCGTGGGCCGACTTCTTATGGTCGACGCCCGATCGATGCGGTTTGAGACGCTGACCTATGCTTGGGATCCCGGCAATCCGCTGTCAGGCGAGGCCCCGACAATCAAAGATTTGTCGATCCATAAATGATGTACCAGCCGGACTGTCGTGAATTTCCTTAAACCCGTGCTCTTCCATGGAATGTTGCGCGGGCTTTTTCTTACAGCATCGAGGGCAGGACCCGATCCGGCGGTCGATGGCCGTCAATGAAAGTCTTGATGTTGATAATGACTTTCTCACCCATATCGATACGACCTTCGATGGTTGCCGATCCCGTGTGCGGCAGCAGGACGACCTTGCCCGCGCGCGCGAGCTTAACCAGTTTCGGATTAACCGCCGGCTCATGCTCGAACACGTCGAGCCCCGCGCCGGCGATTTCACCGGACTCGATCAAGCGGGCGAGGGCGTTCTCGTCAATAACCTCGCCGCGCGACGTATTGACGATAAAAGCTTCCGGCCGGAGCATCTTGAGCCGCCGTGCCGAGAGCAAATGATATGTCGCCGGAGTGTGCGGACAATTGACCGACACAATGTCCATGCGAGCGAGCATCTGGTCGAGGCTCTCCCAATAGGTAGCGTCGAGTTCCTCCTCGATCTTGGGCGCCACCCGCCGCCGATTGTGATAATGAATCTGCAAGCCGAATGCGCGCGCGCGGCGTGCGACAGCTTGGCCGATTCGTCCCATGCCAATAATGCCGAGGCGCTTGCCCCAAATTCGGTGGCCGAGCATCCAAGTCGGGGACCACCCGCCCCAGTCCTTCTCCGCAGTCAGTACATGGGAGCCTTCCACCAGCCGGCGCGGCACAGCCAGGATCAGCGCCATTGTCATATCGGCGGTATCTTCGGTGAGAACGCCAGGCGTATTGGTGACGGTAATACCGCGCTGAACCGCGGTAGCGACATCTATATTGTCGACGCCGTTGCCGAAATTCGCGATGAGTTTGAGCTGTTCGCCCGATTTGCTGAGAACCGAGGCGTCGATCCGGTCAGTGACGGTGGGCACCAAGACGTCGGCGGTCTTTACCGCCTCGGCAAGCTGACTTTGAGTCATCGGCTTGTCGTCCGGGTTAAACCGGGTGTCGAAAAGTTCCCGCATTCGCAGCTCGATGGAATCGGGCAGCTTTCGTGTCACAATGACTAGCGGCTTCTTGCTTTTCGCCATCTGCTCTCAACTGCGGAAATTGGCGGGATACCGCCAGGAAGCACCGATTTAGCCCTCATTAACCGGGCTCGCCCACACTGCGCGTTAGGCGAAATCCGTTCTTTTTTCCTACCAGATGGCAGTGACAACACAAAGCTTCCGGACCGCGCTCCGCGGCCTCGCACTGGCAACCAGCATTGTGGCGGTGCAACCGGCCCCCGCCCGGTCAGCCGGTGATGTTGTTGCGACTGGCTCTGTAAGCGGCCTTCCGATCCCACGGTTCGTGAGCCTCAAGTCGGACCGGGTCAACACGCGGTCGGGGCCTAACAAGGATCAGGAGATACGCTGGGTTTATACTCATGCAGGCATGCCGGTGGAGGTCACCGCGGAGTTTGAGAACTGGCGCCGCGTCCGCGACTGGGAGGGCGCCGAGGGCTGGGTCTATCATTCGCTGTTGTCGGGCAAGCGGATGGCCGTGGTGGTGCCGAAAATGAAAGACGAGCTGGTCCCCCTTTATGAAAGTGCGGATATAGAATCGGCGGTGGCGGCTCGCCTCCAATCCGGAGTGCTCGGCGCAATCAAGTCCTGCAATGGCACATGGTGTCAGTTCAGCGGCAAAGGTTTCGATGGCTATGTGCGCCAGGAGCGTCTGTGGGGCGCCTATCCGAACGAGAAAGTGGAATAATTCCCGTTAAAACGAAATGCCCGGCACTAGGCCGGGCACGAATAACAGCTTGGCATTTGGCGATTCAAGAGCGAGATCAGCCCTTTCGCCGCAGTCGGACGACAACATCAACCCGCGCAATCTCGAAGCCTTCCGGCGGTGTCGGAGTTTTTCCGACGGTCACTTCCGCATCGGGAATGTCAAACACTTCATCCTCACCCTCGACAAAGAAGTGATGGTGCGCCGTCACGTTGGTATCGAAATAGGCCTTGGAGCCGTCGACCGCGACCTGTCGCAATAGGCCGACTTCGGTGAACTGGTGGAGCGTATTGTAAATGGTAGCCAGCGAAACCGGCACCTTCGCCCGAGTTGCTTCCTCGTAGAGCATTTCAGCGGTGAGGTGGCGATCGCCCTTGCCGAACAGAATCCAACCCAAGGCCATGCGTTGGCGGGTTGGACGCAAACCAACCTGGCGCAACATGGCTTTCACATCATGCCACGGGCAACCGGTGAGCGCCGCTCGATCTGGAGACCGCCCGGTGTCGGCCTTTATCTTCGGTGTGCCGATGGTGCGTGTTGGTATCATTCTGGTTACGCCCAAACGGCCAGCCCCGAACAGAAGCCGGCCAAAAACCGTTTTGTTTGCATTACATTGTTTGCATCATATACGAAATCGACCCCTTAGATGCAACCGCTTCGCAACTGATGAAAGCGCCGTATTGTCACGGGTTTTGGGCAAAAACCAACTGGCCAACTGTGATCTCCCCATCTTTGCCCGCTAGCTTTGGTATGTTACCAACTCGGACATGGGAATTCAGCCAAGCCCCCTAAGCGGAGAAGCGACGCCAATGGACACCCGGCGGCATAGCTTCGAGTACGAAGATCTGCTCGCCTGCGGCCGCGGGGAACTCTTCGGTGCTGGCAACGCGCAATTGCCGCTGCCGCCAATGCTGATGTTCGATCGCATCGCGGAAATCAGCGAAGAAGGCGGCGAGCATGGCAAAGGGATGATCCGGGCCGAGCTCGAAGTGAAGCCGGATCTTTGGTTTTTCCTTTGTCATTTCAAAGGCGATCCAGTGATGCCGGGATGTCTTGGGCTCGACGCGTTGTGGCAACTTGTCGGTTTCTTTCTTGGCTGGCTGGGTGCGCCAGGCAAAGGCAGGGCACTGGGCTTGGGCGAGGTGAAGTTCTCCGGCCAGGTTTTGCCGACTGTCAAAAAAGTTATCTATGGCATCGATATAAAGCGGGTAATGCGCTCGAAATTGGTGCTTGGTATCGCCGATGGCTGGCTCTCGGCGGACGGAAACGTGATCTATCGTGCCAGCGACCTCAAAGTTGGCCTGTTTAAACAGGACGAGGCGTTGCAGCCTAGCAGCGCTTGAGCTCGGCGGGGGTCTTGCGGAATTGCCTCGGCGGCTCAAACTGTCGCCAATCACTTTCAATCCCATGGCGTGAAACGAGGTAAATGCGGCTATGCGGCGGGTCGTCGTCACCGGAATGGGCATCGTCTCATCCATCGGCAACAATACGCAGGAAGTGCTGGCGAGCTTGCGCGAGGCGAAGTCCGGCATCAGCCGCGCTGACGAATACGCCAAGCTCGGGTTCCGCTGTCAGGTGCAAGGCGCGCCGACGCTCAACCCGGCCGATTCGGTCGATCGTCGCGCCATGCGTTTTCTCGGCGGCGGTGCTGCCTGGAACCACGTCGCCATGGAGCAGGCCATCCGCGACTCCGGCGTCGAGGAGAAGGACATTTCCAACGAGCGCACCGGCATTATCATGGGCTCCGGCGGACCGTCGGCGCGCGCCATTGTCGACGCCGCCGATATCACCCGTGCAAAGGGTCCCAAGCGCGTTGGCCCGTTCGCGGTGCCGAAGGCGATGTCGTCGACCGCCTCGGCGACGCTCGCCACCTGGTTCAAGATCAAGGGCGTGAACTACTCGATCTCTTCGGCCTGCGCGACGTCCAATCACTGCATCGGCAATGCCGCCGAGATCATCCAGTGGGGCAAGCAGGACATGATCTTTGCCGGCGGCTGCGAGGAATTGGACTGGACGCTCTCGGTGCTGTTCGACGCCATGGGCGCGATGTCTTCGAAATACAACGACACGCCGGAAAAAGCCTCGCGTGCCTATGACAAGGACCGCGACGGTTTTGTCATTGCCGGCGGCGCCGGCGTGCTGGTGCTGGAAGAGCTCGAACGCGCCAAGGCGCGCGGCGCCAAGATCTACGCCGAGGTCGCAGGTTACGGCGCCACCTCAGACGGTTACGACATGGTGGCCCCCTCGGGCGAAGGCGCGGTGCGCTGCATGAAAATGGCGCTGGAAAACCTGAAGGCACCGGTCGACTACATCAATCCGCACGCCACCGCCACGCCGATCGGCGATCTCAAGGAGATCGAGGCGATCCGAGAGGTGTTCGGCGCCAAGTGCCCGCCGATATCCGCCACCAAGTCGCTCACCGGCCATTCGCTTGGCGCCGCCGGCGCGCAGGAAGCGATCTATTCGCTGCTGATGATGAACAACGGCTTCATCTGCGAGAGCGCCAATATCGAGAATCTTGATCCCGCTTTCGAAGGCATGCCGATTGTGCGCGAGCGTCAGGACAAGGTGAAGCTCGGCTGCGTGTTATCGAATTCCTTCGGTTTCGGCGGCACCAATGCGTCTGTAGTTTTCAAGCGGCTGGATGCATGATCGTTTTGTTTAACGAACGCCAGTTTCTATCCGTCGCCCTGTCATCGGATTGTCGTCTGCACGCCATAGACGGGCTGTCGGCGCGCAACGCGATTCGATCGGGTACGTCGCATGAACAAGCCCATTTTACCGTCCTTGCTTCAATTCTTTCCGCGCAGGCCAACAACCATGGCTGAAACGCAAGGCGCTCCGCGCGGTAATCTGATGCAGGGTAAACGCGGCCTGATTATGGGGGTCGCCAACGACCATTCCATCGCTTGGGGAATTGCGCAGAAGCTGGCGTCGCAGGGCGCGCAGCTCGCTTTCACCTATCAGGGTGATGCGCTGGCCAAGCGCGTAAAGCCGCTCGCGGAGCAGGCGAGTTCATCTTTCGTGATGCCTTGTGACGTCGAAGACATCGCGTCAGTCGATGCGGTGTTCGCTGCGATCAAGCAGCAATGGGGCACGATGGATTTTCTCGTGCACGCGGTCGCCTTCTCCGACAAGAACGAATTGAAGGGGCGCTACGCGGATTCTACACGTGAGAACTTTATCCGCACGATGGTGATCTCTTGCTACGCCTTCACAGAAGCTGCCAAGCGTGCAGCGGCTCTGATGCCGAACGGCGGCGCGATGGTGACGCTTACCTATAATGGCGGGCTTCGTGCCATGCCGAACTACAATGTGATGGGCGTGGCGAAGGCGGCGCTTGAGGCGTCGGTACGGTATCTCGCGGTTGATTTCGGGCCTCAGAAAATCCGCGTCAATGCGATTTCGGCCGGGCCAATCCGCACGCTCGCCGGTGCCGGCATCACCGACGCGCGCTATATGTTTGCGTTCCAGCAGAAATATTCTCCGCTTGGACGCGGCGTCACGCTGGAGGAATTGGGCGGCGCCGGACTCTACCTGCTATCCGACCTATCGACCGGCGTGACCGGCGAAATCCACTTCGTCGATTCCGGTTACAATGTCATCGCCATGCCGCAGCCTGACGCGCTGAAAGCTGCGGAGGGTAAGGTCGAGAACGGCGGGCAGTAAGCCGCTCTCACGGATAAAGGAAACCGGCCGGGGCAACCTCCGGATTCGGTCGCGGCTGCGCTCTAGAAACCGTCGAAAACCTTTCCGCAGAGATCACGCGAGGTCGAAGCGGTCGGCATTCATCACCTTGGTCCACGCCGCCACGAAGTCTTTCACAAACTTCTCCTTCGAGTCCGCGCAGGCATAGACCTCCGCGAAAGCGCGCAGCTGCGAATGCGAACCGAAGATCAGGTCGACGCGGGTGCCGGTCCACTTGGCCGCGTTGGTCTTGCGGTCGCGACCTTCGTACACGTTGTCGCCGGCTGGCGACCACTGCGTGCTCATATCGAGCATGTTGATGAAGAAGTCGTTCGTCAGCTTCTCCGGCTGCTTGGTGAAGACGCCGTGCTGGGAGTTCCCGGCATTGGCGCCGAGCACGCGCAGGCCGCCAACGAGCACCGTCATCTCGGGCGCAGTCAACCGCAGCAGTTGCGCGCGGTCGACCAGCGCCTCCTCAGGCGCCATAAACTGCCGTTTGCCGCTGGTATAGTTACGGAAACCGTCGGCACGCGGTTCGAGCGGCGCGAAGGACTCAACATCGGTCTGCTCCTGCGACGCGTCCATGCGCCCCGGCGTGAAGGGAACCTTCACGTCGACGCCTGCGTCCTTCGCGGCTTTCTCGACCGCCGCGCAGCCGCCAAGAACGATCAGATCGGCGAGCGAGACCTTCTTGCCGAACTCCTTCTGGATCGCTTCGAGCTTCTGAAGCACCATCGCGAGCTGCTTCGGCTGATTGACCTCCCAGTCCTTCTGCGGGCTAAGGCGAATGCGCGCACCGTTGGCGCCACCGCGCTTGTCGGAGCCGCGGAACGTCGAGGCCGACGCCCACGCGGTCGAGACGAGCTGCGACACCGACAGGCCGGACGCGAAGACCTTCGCCTTCAGCGCGGCGACGTCCTTTTCATCGATCAGCGAATGATTCACCGCCGGGATCGGGTCCTGCCAGATCAGCGTCTCCTTCGGTACGAGCGGGCCGAGATAACGCGCGATCGGGCCCATGTCGCGGTGCGTGAGTTTGAACCATGCACGGGCAAACGCGTCCGCGAACTGGTCCGGATGCTCGTAGAAGCGCCGCGAGATCTTCTCGTAGGCCGGATCGAACCGCAGCGAGAGGTCCGTCGTGAGCATGGTCGGCACATGCTTCTTCGACTTGTCGAAGGCGTCCGGGATTGTGGCTTCAGCATTTTTGGCCTGCCACTGCTTTGCCCCCGCCGGGCTCTTCGTCAGCTCCCATTCGTTCTCGAACAGGTTCTTGAAGAAGTGGTTGCTCCACTTGGTCGGAGTCTGCGTCCAGGTGACCTCGGGGCCGCCGGTGATGGCGTCGGCGCCGATGCCGGTGCCGTACTTGCTCTTCCAGCCGAGGCCCTGATCCTCGATAACGGCGCCTTCCGGCTCGGGGCCGATCAGCGATGGATCGCCGGCGCCGTGGGTTTTGCCGAAGGTGTGGCCGCCGGCAATCAGCGCGACGGTCTCCTCGTCGTTCATCGCCATGCGGAAGAACGTTTCGCGGATGTCCCTGGCCGCAGCGACCGGATCCGGATTGCCGTTCGGTCCTTCCGGATTCACGTAGATGAGGCCCATCTGCACGGCGCCGAGCGGCTCCGCAAGCTGGCGTTCACCGCTATACCGTTCATCGCCCAGCCAAGTGCCCTCGGGACCCCAGAAGAGCTCTTCAGGCTCCCAAACGTCGGCGCGGCCGCCGGCGAAACCGAACGTCTTGAAGCCCATCGAGTCGAGGGCGACGTTGCCGGCGAGGATCATCAGGTCGGCCCAGGAAATCTTCCGGCCGTACTTCTGTTTGATCGGCCACAACAGCCGGCGCGCCTTGTCGAGGTTGGCGTTGTCCGGCCAAGAGTTCAGCGGCGCGAAGCGCTGCTGTCCGGCGCCGGCGCCGCCGCGGCCGTCGGTGATGCGGTAGGTGCCCGCGCTGTGCCAGGCCATGCGGATGAACAATCCGCCATAGTGGCCGAAGTCGGCCGGCCACCACGGTTGCGAGTCCGTCATCAAAGCATGCAGGTCCTTGATCACGGCGTTGAGGTCGAGGCTCTTGAACTCCCTGGCGTAGTCGAACGCCTCGCCCATGGGATCGGACAAGCTGGAATTCCGATGGAGGACCTGGAGGTCCAGAGTGTTCGGCCACCAGTCGCGGTTCGTGTGTCCGTGGGTGAACGGGCATTTGCCCGCGCTCTTGTCGTCAGTCTTTGCGTCCATGTTTCTCTCCGATCGTGTTCTGTAATTTTCTTCGGACACTCGCCATTGCGGCGACGCTTGACCGCGTTTGTAGGGCAAAGCGAGCGATCAGGTCTAATCGTATTGTTTGGCCTATCCGATAAGGTTAGATTATCGGTGTGATCACCTTGCGGCAGTTGCGTTATTTCACCTCGCTCGCCCGCTACAGACATTTCGGACGGGCGGCCGAAGACTGTTCGGTCAGCCAGCCGGCCCTCTCGATGCAGGTGCGCGAGCTCGAGCGTGAGATCGGCGCCGAATTGGTCGAGCGGCGGCCAAACGAGATCGCATTCACTGCCACTGGCGTGGAAGTGGCGGAGCGTGCCGAACGCATCCTCGCCGCTACCCGGGACCTCATTGATTTCGCGCGCCACCGCGATGTGCTGAGCGGGATCCTCAAGCTTGGCATCATCCCAACGCTCGCTCCTTACATCTTGCCGCGCATATTGCCGAAGTTGCAGGCCAATTATCCGCGGCTGCGGCTGGAAGTGCGTGAGACGCAAACCAAGATGCTACTCGAGGAACTGGTGCGCGGCGAACTCGATGGCGTGATGTTGGCGCTTCCGGTGGAAGGCGCCGACATCGAAACATTGCGGTTGTTCGACGACCCATTCCTGCTGGCGGTGCCCGCCACCGACGAGCGTCCGCTGCGCGGTCGTGTTGATATTGCCGACGTCGACCAGGGCCGATTGATTTTGCTGGAGGAGGGGCACTGCCTGCGCGATCAAGCGCTGGCATTTTGCGCGACCCCGCGTCGCGATATGCCGGCCGGTTTAGGAGCCACTTCGCTCGCGACCGTGATGCAGATGGTAGCGAACGGCTATGGCATAACGCTGCTGCCGGTGGTTGCCGCTGAAATCGAGGTGCGCGATGACCGCGTGAAGCTGTTGCACTTTGCCGAACCGCAGCCCGCGCGCACCATCGGTCTCGCATGGCGGCGCACCTCGCCGCGACGCAAGGATTTTGCGGCGCTCGGCGATATCGTGATGAAAGCGCTCGGCACGGCAAGTGCGTGGCACGCGCCCGCGCGCAGGGTAAAATAAAAGGGCGGCCGCTGTGACCGCCCTTTCGCATCCGTTGATAAAAGATACTTACTCGGCGCCGCCAGCGGCCTCGCGCGGCTGCTCGCCGCCTTCGGGCCGCTGCTTGCCTTCGATATCCTCGCCGGTGGCCTGGTCGACCGCCTTCATGGACAGCCGCACCTTGCCGCGCTCGTCCACGCCGAGCAGTTTCACCTTCACCTTGTCGCCTTCCTTGACGACATCGGTGACCTTGTTCACCCGGCGCGGAGCGAGCTGGCTGATGTGCACCAGACCGTCCTTGGCGCCGAAGAAATTCACGAAGGCGCCGAAGTCCATCACCTTCACGACCGTTCCTTCGTAGATGTGGCCGACTTCCGGATCGGAAGCGATCGACTTGATCCAGTTGATCGCCGCCTTGATCGACTCGCCGTTGGCGGACGCGACTTTTACCGAACCGTCGTCCTCGATGTTGATCTTGGCGCCGGTCTTTTCGACGATCTCGCGGATCACCTTGCCACCGGTGCCGATCACTTCACGAATCTTGTCGGTCGGAATCTTGAACATCTCGATGCGCGGGGCATGCTCGCCCAATTCCGCACGCGCGGCGGTGAGCGCCTTGGCCATTTCGCCGAGGATGTGCAAGCGGCCATCTTTCGCCTGCGCAAGCGCGACCTTCATGATCTCTTCGGTGATACCGGCGATCTTGATATCCATTTGCAGGGAGGTGACTCCCTGCTCGGTGCCGGCCACCTTGAAGTCCATGTCGCCGAGATGGTCCTCGTCGCCGAGTATGTCAGACAGCACCGCGTAGCGCTTGTCTTCGAGAATGAGGCCCATGGCGATCCCGGCGGTCGCCCGTTTAAGCGGCACACCCGCATCCATAAGCGCGAGCGAGGATCCGCAGACGGACGCCATCGACGAGGAGCCGTTCGACTCGGTGATCTCCGACACAACACGGATGGTGTAGGGGAACTCCGCCGGCGTCGGCAGCATCGGGTGGATCGCGCGCCAGGCGAGCTTGCCGTGGCCGATCTCGCGCCGTCCCGGCGCGCCCACGCGGCCGGTCTCGCCCACCGAGAAAGGCGGGAAGTTGTAGTGCAGGAGGAAAGTCTCTTTATACGTGCCCTGCAACGCGTCGATGAACTGCTCGTCCTCGGCGGTGCCGAGGGTGGCGACCACCAATGCCTGGGTCTCGCCGCGGGTGAACAGCGCGGAGCCATGAGTGCGCGGCAGCACGCCGACTTCCGCTACGATCGGACGGACGGTCTTGAGGTCGCGGCCGTCGATGCGTTTGTTGGTGTCGAGAATGTTCCAACGCACGATCTTGGCTTCGAGCTCTTTGAATACGCCGGCAACCGCCAGCTTGTCGTGTTTCGGTTCGGCGCCTTCCGGGAAGAAGTGCGCCATCACCTTTTCCTTCACGGCGGCGACGGCATCCTGGCGGTCCTGCTTGCGCACGATCGAATAAGCCGCGCGCAGGTCCTTCTCGGCGAGCCCGAGGATTTCTTTTTCCAGCGTTTTGTTGTCGGGAGCGGCCAGTTCGCGTGGCTCTTTTGCCGCCTTCTCGGCAAGTCTGATGATCGCTTCGATTACCGGCTGGAAGTGCCGGTGCCCGAACATCACCGCGCCAAGCATGATCTCCTCGGATAACTCTTTGGCTTCCGACTCCACCATCATCACGGCGTCTTGCGTGCCGGCGATGACGAGATCGAGCTGGCTTTCCGGCATCTCGTCGAGCGCCGGATTAAGCACATATTCGTTGTTGATGAAGCCAACGCGGGCGCCGGCGATCGGGCCCATGAACGGCGCGCCGGAGAGTGTCAATGCAGCGGACGCTGCGACCATGGCGACGATGTCGGGGTCGTTTTCCATGTCGTGCGAGAGCACGTTGACGGTCACTTGCGTGTCGCAGCGCCAGCCCTCGGCGAACAACGGGCGGATCGGGCGGTCGATCAGCCGCGAGGTCAGCGTGTCTTTCTCGGTCGGGCCGCGTTCGCGCTTGAAATAGCCGCCAGGAATCCGGCCGGCGGCGTAATATTTTTCGGTGTAGTTGACGGTCAACGGAAGGAAATCGATGCCTTCCTTCGGCTGCTTCGCCGCCACAACGGCGGCGAGCACAGTGGTTTCACCGTACGTGGCGAGCACTGCGCCATCGGCTTGGCGCGCGACCCTGCCGGTCTCAAGGGTTAGCTTGCGCCCACCCCAATCGAGTTCAACTCGATGCATATCGAACATTGTATCTTTCTCTCATGGTTTACAGCGAGCCCCGAAAGCCATGAGCAAGACGGCGAGAAGCTGTTGCGCATCGTCGTGATGCGGAAGCAACAGCGTCTGGCGATCCTGCCATGGCGTTCGAACCTTGCCTTGTCGCAAGAGGCGATCCTTATCGGCTCTTGCCAAATTGCCGGCCGCGCCTATCGCCGCCGGCTCAATCGAGCGAACACGTTTTCGCGTCGCTCTACGAAACGCACCGGGCTCGAGCGCCCAGCGCGGAACAAATCATCGGCGGATGCCGAGCTTCTCAATTAAGTTCTTGTAGCTCGCTTCGTTAGTGCGACGCAGATAATCGAGCAGCTGGCGACGCTGGCCCACCATCTTGAGCAACCCTCGGCGAGAGTGGTTGTCCTTGACGTGGGACTTGAAATGCTCGGTCAGATTATTGATGCGCTCGGACAGGATTGCCACTTGCACTTCCGGCGATCCGGTATCACCGGGCTTCTTGGCATACGTTTTGATTACTTCGGCCTTGCGGCCGGCGGTCACCGACATCGGTCATCCTTTCTTGCGCACGGCTCTGCCCATCAGGCCGGCGAGGTTAAACACGCGCTTGGGGACGATTTCGCCACGATCCACTTCGGCTAGGGCCAACAGCTGGCCCGATGCCGTGACGTAGACTGTGCCGCGG
Organism: Hyphomicrobiales bacterium; assembly: GCA_027307405.1. Classification (GTDB taxonomy): domain Bacteria; phylum Pseudomonadota; class Alphaproteobacteria; order Rhizobiales; family Xanthobacteraceae; genus Pseudolabrys. The sequence goes on from DAHUXA010000050.1 coordinate 12,565, forward strand.
AAATTGGGTGCGTCCCGTCCGCGCAACAATACGGCTTGGCCTCGCTGCAGCCTTGCCGCGTCTGCCCGACTGACGGCCAGCGCCGGGATGTCGTCCAGCGCGGTCTCGACGGGCATGAGTGCGTCGGCGAGGCTTGCCTCGCCAGACGCGGCTCTATGGCATAGAGCCTCCAATTGTTCCAGCAAAATCATGGTTTCTTCGCCGAATGGCCCAACTGTGGCGCGCCGCAGAGCGCTGACATGGCCAAAACAGCCCAAAGTCCGGCCGAGATCGCGGGCGAGCGAGCGCACGTAGGTGCCTTTGCCACATTCGGCCTCCAGGACCGCATGGTTGGGGTCGGGAATGCTTACAAGCTCCAGCCGCCCGATCTCGACCGGGCGCGCGCTGAGTTCCACGGTCTCGCCATCACGGGCGAGATCGTAGGCGCGCTCGCCCTCGATCTTGATGGCCGAATACCGCGGCGGCACCTGCTGAATACAGCCGGTAAATGACGGCAGCTGCGCTCGGATCGCGTCGGCTGACGGCCTTTCATCGCTGCGCGCGACGACGCGACCCTCTGCGTCGTCGGTGTCGCGTTCCTCGCCCCAACGAATAGTGAATCGATACAGCTTACGACCATCCATCACGAACGGAACGGTCTTGGTGGCTTCACCGAGCGCAATTGGCAGCGCACCAGAAGCGAGCGGATCGAGCGTGCCGGCGTGACCCGCACGCCGTGCGGAAAACAAACGCTTCACCACGCTCACTGCGTGCGTCGATGTCATGCCGACCGGCTTGTCGAGTATGACCCAGCCATGCACGTCGTGCTTGTCACGCTTTTTCTGTTTCGGTCTTTCTTCCCGTTCATGCCGCGGCGCGGGCGCAGTCATGCTTCGAGACGCTGCCTTCTGCGGCTCTTCAGCGGACGACTGTTCAAGATATTTCAAATCTTCTTCGTTCACTCGCCGTCCTCGTCATGGCTTAAATCGCGCTTTACATCAGGGGAACGCAACAGCCTCTCGATGCGCTCGGCTTCGGCGAAGCGGTCGTCGACGCGAAAACGGAGATCGGGAGCAAATTTCAGATTGATGCGGTGGGCTATCTCGGCGCGCAGATATTTCTTGTGTCGTTCAAAGGCAGCAACCACCTCCTCGGCGTCGCGGCCGCCCATCGGTATCACGTAGATGGTTGCAAGGCGCAGGTCGGCCGTCACCCGCACTTCAGGTATTGTAATCAGGTGCGCTTCGATAACCGGATCATGCACGTCACCGCGGGTGAGCATGTCGGCGAGCGCGTGCCGTACCAGCTCGCCAACGCGTAACTGACGCTGCGAACCTCCGGGAGGAGAATCGTGGTGATGTTGCTTATGCCGTGCCATCGCAGCTGTCTCTGTCGTCATCGTCCGCGAAAGCGGACGATCCAGTAATCACCGCCGCTGCGGGTAACTGGATGCCCAGCCTTCGCGGGGCATGACAGTGTTGGTGTTATGGTGGAGATGAAATCAGGTCGCGCGTGCGAGACTTGGACTCACAGCGAGCGTTGAATCTGCTCCACCCGGTAACATTCGATCACGTCGCCTTGCCGCATGTCCTGATAGTTTTCGAAGGCCATGCCGCATTCCTGGCCGGCCGGGACCTCGCGCACCTCGTCCTTGAAGCGCTTCAAGGTGGAGAGCTTGCCCTCATGCACGACGACATTGTCGCGGATGAGCCGCACTTGCGCGCCGCGCTCGACCTTGCCTTCGGTGACGCGGCAGCCGGCAATGTTGCCGACTTTGGATACCTTGAAAATCTCCAGGATCTGCGCGTTCCCCAGCATCGTCTCGCGCAGTGTCGGCGGCAGCAGGCCCGACATTGCCTTTTTAACGTCGTCCACGAGATCGTAGATGATGTTATAGTAACGGATCTCGATGCCGGCACGTTCGGCGGCCTCGCGCGCTTCTTTGTTGGCACGCACGTTGAAGGCGATGATCGGTACCCCCGAGGCCTCCGCCAGCGTCACGTCGGATTCGGAAATGCCGCCGACGCCGGCGTGCAGCACGCGAGCCGCAACTTCCTCTGTGGCGAGCTTGTCGAGCGCGCCGATGATGGCTTCTAGCGAGCCTTGCACGTCGGCTTTGATCACCAGCGGGAATTCCTTGCGGCCTGAGGTCTTGGCCTGCGCCATCATCTGCTCAAGCGAGCCGCGCATACCGGTGGCGCGCGCGGCGGTCATCTCGCGTTTCTGACGGGCGCGGTAGTCGGTAACTTCGCGGGCGCGCGCTTCGCTGTCGACCACCGCCAGACGGTCGCCGGCATCCGGCGTGCCGGAGAAGCCGAGCACTTCGACGGGGGTCGATGGACCCGCACTCTGGACAGGCTCGCCGGTATCGGAAACCAGCGCACGCACGCGACCCCATTCGGCGCCGGCCACGACGATGTCCCCGGGATGCAACGTGCCTCGCTGGACGAGAACGGTCGCGACCGGGCCACGGCCACGGTCGAGCTTGGCTTCAATGACAGTGCCTTCTGCCGCACGGTTGGGATTGGCCTTGAGGTCCAGAATTTCCGCCTGCAAGCCGATCATTTCGAGCAGCTTGTCGATATTCGTCTTCTTCGTGGCGGAGACTTCGACGTCCACCACCTCGCCACCCATTGATTCGACCTGGATCTCATGCTGCAAAAGGTCGGTGCGCACGCGGTCAGGCTTGGCGTCGGGTTTGTCGATCTTGTTGATGGCGACGATGATCGGCACCTTCGCCGCCTTGGCGTGGTGGATCGCCTCTACTGTCTGCGGCATCACGCCGTCGTCGGCGGCGACAACCAGCACGACAATATCGGTGACTTTGGCACCACGGGCACGCATGGCTGTGAACGCGGCGTGGCCAGGTGTATCGATAAAGGTAATCCTAGCGCCAGACGGGGCGGTTACCTGATACGCGCCGATATGCTGGGTGATGCCGCCGGCTTCGCCCGCAGCCACCTCACTCGAACGGATGGCGTCGAGCAGTGATGTCTTGCCGTGGTCGACATGACCCATGACGGTGACGACCGGCGCGCGCGCTTCGACTTGTCCCGGATCATCGGCCACGTCGAACAAACCTTCTTCGACGTCGGCTTCTGACACGCGGCGTACACTATGGCCCATTTCCTCAGCAATGAGTTGGGCGGTATCGGCGTCGATCACATCGTTGATCGTGACCATTTGGCCTTGCTTCATAAGCAAACGGATCACATCGACCCCGCGCTCGGACATGCGGTTGGCCAGATCTTGAATGGTGATCGCTTCCGGGATGGTCACCTCGCGGACCAACTTTTCCTTCGGTTCGCTGGAGGCGACGCCCTTGAGCCGCTGGGTGCGGCGGCGGAACGAGGCGACTGAACGTTCGCGCACCTCATCGGCACGCAATGCGGTCACCAACGTGAGACGTCCGCGCTGCTTTTCGCCGGCGCCGCGCGGGGCAGGGCGAGGCGCGGTGGGCGCACGCGCTGCGCCCGGTCGGCGGCTACGCGGGGCTTCTTCGTCATCGGCCTCGAGCGCGAGCCGGGCTCCCGGCCCGGTGCGCGGAGTTTCTTCCACGCCGAAGCGCTTCTTTGCAACTTCGCCGGCCTTGCGTTTGGTTTCCTCGTCGTGCTTACGACGCTCTTCTTCTTCGCGCTTGCGCGCGTCAGCGGCTTCACGTTCGCTGCGGTCTACCGACTCGCGGCTGGCACGGCGGCGAGCTTCTTCTTCGGCAATCTTGCGTTCTTCGGCCTCGCGCACACGCGAGTCGGCGAGCGCATGCGCGCGCGCGCTGCGCTCCTCCTCGGTGAGAGTGCGGAGCACAACGCCTGACTTCGGCTTCGACGCCTCCGCGTGAGCCAGACTCGAGCTTGTGACCGGCGCGGCCTTCTTGGCGGCAGGAGCTTTCTTCGCTTCGACAGGTGGCGCGGGTTCTACCTTGGCTTCGCCCGGTCCGCCGACCGTGCGGCGTTTGACCTTTTCGACCACGACCTGCTTGCTGCGGCCGTGGCTGAAGCTCTGGCGCACCACGCCCGTCTCGGTGCGTGGCTTGAGCGTCAGCGTCTTGCTAGAGACGCTGAGTTTTTTCTCGCCGGGGTTCTTCGTTTCGCTCATTCCGTACTGTGTCCTTATGCGCCGTCCGTTGGCGCATGCGCGCTAACTGCATCGGCCGAAATTCCGGTCCGAAAACGGATCAAGCGCGTGGTGCGCGCAAGAAAAGTCTCGCTTCCGGGTCCGGCAAGCAGGGCTGCATGTACCACATTTGGACGGTTCAATGCCAAATCCAATTGGGCGCCGGTAAATGTGTCGATCACGACGATTTCGCGCGATTCTCCAGCCGAATTGCGGTCCAGGGCGGCCGCCAGCTTGCGCTTGCCGTCGTCGCCGGCGTCGGCCGCATGGATCAAAGCCAGAATGCCGTCCCGGCCGATCGCCGTCTCCACCCTGGAAAATCCGCTGATCACCGCGCCGGCCTTGCCGGCGATTGCCAGTGCGTCGAGGGCGGCGCGTTCGATCATCTGCTCGGTTTGCGCAGCCAGATTGAGTGCAACCCGCACGTCCCGTTTGAAGCCGCGAGCGAAGACGTTACGCTTTACGGCGTCCTCGATAGCGGCGCGGGTCGCGGTAACCCAGATGCCTCGACCGGGCAATTTGCGTTTGACGTCTGGTACCGCCTGTCCGTCTGGGCCCACCACAAAGCGGATCATGTCTGCCGTCGGCTTGAGTTCGCGGGTGAGCGCGCAAGTGCGCTCCGCCCGCGGGGCGACGCTGGTCGCCCCGCGGTCGAGTTCGCTGTCTTGCGCAACTGCCAACATTGCTACTTCCGATTCCCCTTACGCCTGCGGTTGAGGCACTTCCTCTGGTGCCGCTTCAGCACTCGGTGGCGGCGCAAGCTCCGCCTCGGTCACCCAGCCGGCCTTCAGGCGCGCCTGCATGATCAACGACTCGGCGTCCTCGCGCGACACACCGAGGCCGGCGAGGAAACCGGGCTCATGTTTCGATTCGCCATCCTTGCGCTCGGTCCAACCCGTGAGATCGTCAGTGGCGCAACCGGCGAGATCTTCCACGGTCTTCACGCCGTTCTCTCCGAGTGCGACCAGCATTTTTGTGGTGACGCCGGGCACATCCTTGAGTTCGTCCGCAACGCCCAGCTCGACGCGCTTGGCATCGAGTTCCGCCTCTTGTTGGGCGAGATATTCCTTGGCGCGCTCCTGGAGTTCGCGTGCGGTGTCGGCATCGAAGCCTTCGATACCGGCGATTTCCTTTTCGTCCACCAGCGCCAGTTCCTCGATCGAACCGAAGCCCTCGGAAGCCAGCAACTGTCCGACCACCTCGTCGAGATTGAGTGCCTCGACAAAGACCTTGGTTCGATTCTCGAACTCGGCCTGGCGGCGCTCGGATTCTTCCTGTTCGGTCAAAATGTCGATGTCCCAGCCGGTGAGCTGGGAGGCGAGCCGCACATTCTGGCCGCGCCGTCCGATAGCCAGCGATAATTGCTGGTCCGGCACTACCACCTCAATGCGCTCCTTGTCTTCATCGAGCACGACCTTGGCGACTTCCGCCGGAGCCAGCGCGTTCACCACAAACGTTGCGATGTCGGGCGACCACGGAATGATGTCGATCTTCTCGCCCTGCAATTCGTTCACGACTGCCTGGACACGCGAGCCTCGCATGCCGACGCAGGCACCCACAGGATCGACCGAGGAATCGCGCGAAATTACAGCGATCTTGGCGCGCGATCCTGGATCGCGAGCAACAGCCTTGACCTCGACAATGCCGTCATAGATTTCCGGCACTTCCTGCGCGAACAACTTGGAGGTGAATTGCGGGTGCGTGCGCGACAGGAAAATCTGCGGGCCGCGTGGTTCGCGCCGCACGTCGTAGATATAGGCACGAATGCGGTCGCCGTTACGGAAAACCTCGCGCGGCAGCAATTCGTCGCGCCGCACGATTGCCTCGCCACGTCCGAGATCGACAACGACATTGCCGTACTCGACGCGCTTGACGATGCCGTTGACGATATCGCCGATACGATCTTTGTACTCGGCGTATTGTCGGTCACGCTCGGCTTCGCGCACCTTCTGCACGATCACTTGTTTGGCCGACTGAGCAGCAATGCGACCGTATTCGAGCGGTGGCAGGGGGTCTGCAATTGTGTCACCGACCTGCGCGGCTGGGTGACGCTTGCGCGCTTCTTCGAGCGTGATTTGGTTGGACGGGTTCTCAACGCTCTCGACCACCAGCATGTGCCGGGTGAGGCGCAAATCGCCGGTTTTCGGTTCGATCTCCGCATGCACGTCGGTTTCCGCGCCGTAGCGGGAGCGCGCCGCCTTGGCGATCGCGTCTTCCATCGCTGCGATCACAATTCCGCGGTCGATCGCTTTTTCACGCGCGACTGCGTCGGCGATCTGCAAAAGCTCGAGCCGGTTGGCGCTGACAGCCATAGCTCACTCTCCTCCTTTGGCGGCAGGCCGTTGCGGCCGATGCCGTGAATGTCTTTGTTCGCGTCGAATTTCCCTTCGCGCTTCACGCGCTTTGCGTTTGGCGGATTTTTCACGCCGCAGAGCCTCGGCTACCAATTCTTCGGTGAGCACAAGTTTGGCTTCGCTCATCTCGTCGATCGGGAGTAGGACCTCGACTTGTTCGCCCTCCGCTGCGTCGTCGCGGCGTATGCGAGCAGCCTCGCCCTCGGTCCCAATCAGAACGCCGCGAAAACGCCGGCGGCCATTTACCGGCATCGCAGTTTCGACCTTCGCAAGATGGCCGGCGTACCGCTCGAAGTCCGATTTCCGCACCAGTGGCCGGTCGATACCGGGTGAAGAAATCTCGAGTCGATAGGCCTGATCGATCGGATCAGCCACATCAAGCACCGGCGAAATTGCCCGGGAAACTGACTCGCAATCTTCCACCGTCATGCTGCCGTCTGGCCGTTCCGCCATGATTTGTACCGTGCACCCTTCGGCGCCAGACACCCGCACCCGCACGAGGCGGTAGCCGAGCTGCTCAACGACTGGCTCGACAATCGCTGCGACACGCGCCGGCAGCCCCGGCTCGACAATGAGCCGCGGTTCATTCGACGCGTTTGAGGCCGCATTTGTTTGCAACGTGTCGTCTTTGGCCATCTGGTAACAAAAAAGAGCGGGCCCCGGGGGACCCACTCTCAAAACCCATTTTGGTCATGAGGGTGTCTAGTAACGCTGCGAAATATAGCAATTTCGCGAGGGCATGCAAGGGTGGCGCCGCGTTAACGACTAACCCTTCCTTCAGAATCTGCCCCTAAATTTGCGTAAAACCGTCCTGTCCGGCGGGTTTTTGGCGTTTTGTAGGTCCTCATGGGTGTTGTTCCCACCTCGTTGCTTCCCGAGTTGGAAGACGTCGTCCAGCACGGCTCAGCGGAGAAGCGTGCGGAAACATTGCGCCGTATCACGACCCTGTTCCTCGATGGCGCACCCAACTTCAACGCAGAACATGTCGCGCTATTTGACGACGTCATCGGTTGCCTGATCGAGGAAATTGAGGCCAAAGCACTGGCTGAACTTGCTCGACGGATTGCACCGGTTCCCAACGCACCGGCCGGCGTGGTCAGCGCGCTGGCCAAGAACGACGATATTGCGGTCGCCGGCCCGGTGCTCAAGCAGGCAAGGCTCGCCGATCCCGACCTTATGTATATCGCAGAGACGAAAAGTCAGGCGCATCTGCTAGCTATGTCTACGCGTCTTGGTATCAACGAGGCGTTGTCTGAGATTTTGGTAGAGCGCGGCGACCGCGAGGTCGCCCGCACGATTGCCAACAATCAACATGCGGAACTATCGGTCAATGCGTTCAGCACGCTTGTAAAGCGTGCTGAGCAGGACGGCGTGCTGGCAGAAAAGGTCGGCATGCGCACCGACATTCCGCCCCGGCTCTTCCGACAGCTTCTGATACAGGCAAGTGAAGTGGTGCAGAAGCGGCTGCTGGCAAAAGCCAAACCCGAAACCCAGTCCGAGATCCGGCGTATTCTCGCGCAGGTCACCGACGAGGTCGCTGCAAAGGCGGCACCTCGCAATTACGCCGCTGCTCTCGCGGCGGTACGCGGAATGCACAAGGAGCGGAAACTCGGCGAAGCTGACGTCACCGAGTTCGCCAAAACTGGAAAGTACGAAGAGACCATTGCGGCACTCGCGACCTTGTGCGCGGTTCCGGTCGAAGTCGTGGACAGGCTGATGAATGGCGAGCGCGCCGATCCGGTTCTGATCCTGGCGCGCGCGATCGGATTCGGCTGGCCCACGGTGAAGGCGATCCTCAACGCGCGGCCTGGCGGCAAGCCGTCACCTCAAACACTTGATGCCGCACGCGAGAATTTCGAACGACTGACTGCCACGACAGCTCAGCGCGTCGTTCGATTCTGGCAAGTCCGGCAAGGGACGGGCGATCACTAGACACGGCGGAAAATGAAATACGCCGGGCGACGTTCCTCGCGTTTGGCTTTCATTTCGTAGCGCGTACTGCTGAAGCCGGGCCAGGGCTTGCGCCAGTCGTCGGCAGACTCTGCGGTCCATACGAAATCTGCTGAACGCAGCACGCGCGCCAACACATAGGCCGCGTAGTCCGCAATATCGGTGGCGAAACGCAGCTCGCCTCCTGTCTTCAAAATACGCGCGAGCCGCTTCAAGCTTTCGTCCTGGATGAACCGCCGTTTCCAGTGCCGCCGCTTCGGCCAAGGATCCGGATAGAGCAGATCGATCCGCGAGAGGGACGCATCGGGCAGCCAGTCGAGCAATTCGCTTGCGTCGCCGAAATGCAGGCGGATATTTGCCAGCGTATTCTCTTCAATTGCGACCAGCGCTTTGGCGATCGCGTTGACGAAAGCATCTGTGCCGATGAAACCGGTGCGTAGATTGGCTTGTGCCTGAGCGACCAAATGCTCTGCGCCGCCGAAGCCGATCTCGAGGCGTACATCGTCGACCGGGATTGAGAAGAGCCTGCGCAGATCGGCAGGCTTGGCGCTCGTGACGTCAAGTGCAACGCGTGGCAACACCGTATCGAACAAGGCCGCCTGGCGCGGCTTGAGCGGGTGGCCTTTGCGGCGGCCGAAAAAGGCACGCTGGTTGCGAGTGGACTCCATCGATCGTCATGCCTGCGCTTGTCGCGGGCATCCACGTCTTTCTTTGCTGCGTCGACAGTGAAGCAAGACGTGGATGGCCGGGACAAGCCCGGCGATGACCAATAGTGCCGGCAGCGCCCTGTTATTTCACCGCGCTTCGGATCGCAGAGGCGAGGTCAGTCTTTTCCCAGGAGAAGCCGCCATCCTTGTCGGGCGCGCGGCCGAAGTGGCCATAGGCCGCGGTGCGCTTGTAAATCGGCCGGTTGAGCTTAAGCGTGCGGCGAATATTGGTCGGGGTTAGGCGGAACAGCTCGGGCAAAACCTTCTCGAGCCTTCTCTCCTCAACCTTACCGGTGCCATGGGTATCAACCAGCACTGACATCGGGTCGGCCACGCCGATCGCATAGGCAACCTGGATGGTGCAGCGTTCCGCCACTCCGGCGGCCACAACATTCTTGGCGAGATAACGCGCCGCGTAAGCGGCTGAACGGTCAACCTTGGTCGGATCCTTACCGGAGAAGGCGCCGCCGCCGTGGGGCGCGTAACCGCCGTAGGTGTCGACGATGATCTTGCGACCGGTGAGGCCGCAGTCGCCGTCCGGTCCGCCGATCACGAAATTGCCGGTCGGATTGACCAGAAAGTCGGATGGCTTCTGCGGCATCCAGCCTTTCGGTAACGCTGACTCAACCGCGTCTGAGATCATCTCCTTGATAAGACCGGGCGTGTATTTCTTGCCGTTGCGGCTCTGGGCATTGTGCTGGGTGGAGACCACCACCTTCGTACAACCGACCGGTTTGCCATCGACGTAGCGAATGGTGACTTGGCTCTTGGCGTCGGGCTGCAAATCATAGAGCTGGCCGGAGCGGCGCTTTTCGGACAGCATTTTGAGAATCCTGTGCGCGAAATAGATCGGCGCCGGCATGAACGAGTTCTTTTCGTACACTTCGCTTTCAGTGCAAGCGAAGCCGAACATCATGCCTTGGTCGCCTGCGCCTTCTTCCTCACCGCCTTTTTTCTTTTTCGCGTTCACGCCCATGGCGATGTCAGGCGATTGGCCGTGCAGAAGTACTTCGACGTCGGCGCCATAGTAGGAGAAACCATCCTGGTCGTAACCGATGTCCCTGACCACGTCGCGTGCGATCTTGGTAATCAGCTCGCGATCGACAACCGCCTTGTCGCCGTGCTTGCGGAACAATGGCGCCTGGCCACGGCCTTCGCCGGCGATGACAATCTTATTGGTGGTGGCAAGCGTCTCGCAGCCGAGCCGTGTATTCACAAGACTATCATCGGAGATGCCAAGCTTGACGTCATTATCGAGAAATGCGTCGAGCACTGCGTCAGAAATCTGGTCGCAGACCTTGTCGGGATGCCCTTCGGAAACCGATTCGCTGGTGAATAGGAAATTGGTGTGAGCCACCGCTGCAACTCCTCGCGTGGCGCGGCTGTTTTGCCGCGACCTGTTATGTCCGGGTGGTTCTTGCAGCGGCGGCGAAGGAGGTCAAGATGCGGGCAGTGGTGGGCAGATGCTTCGTTAACGGTGGGATTTAACCCCTAAAATCAATCCACTCCGGCGATCTGCTCGACCAAATCGACGATGCGTCGGCGGAGCTTGCTATTCTTGATACGCATGAATGCCTTGGTCAGCGAAAGGCCATCGGATGTGGCGAGGAAGTCGGCAACATATGCAGGCGATGGCGCCTCGCTCATGCCACCGGAATGACCCGGCGCATGCGGTGCGCCTTCAAAGAAAAATGAAACCGGCACCTGGAGGATCTGTGCAATCTGCTGCAGCCGGCTGGCGCCAATGCGGTTAGTTCCCTTCTCGTATTTCTGGACTTGCTGGAAAGTGAGGCCAAGGGCGTCGCCGAGCTTTTCCTGACTCATGCTCAGCATCATCCGGCGCATGCGCACGCGCGAACCCACGTGCTTGTCGATCGGATTGGGTGCCTTCTTAGCCATAAATTTCTCCTATGCCTCCATTAACGTAGCCTAATGTCAT
>DAHUXA010000051.1:0-259 GCA_027307405.1 Hyphomicrobiales bacterium
CCTCGCCGATGCCGTCGAAGACGACGTCGAACCCGCCCGGCAGGACGCGCGTGAAGTCTTCGCGTTGATAGTCGATCGGCGTGGCGCCGAGCTCGCGGATCAGCACTGCGTGCGCGCCGCGCGCGGTGCCCCACAGCTCGAGGCCGGCCAGTCTGCCGAGCACGAGCAACGCCTGACCGACGGCGCCGGCGGCTCCCTGCACGAGCACGCGCTGGCCTCGCTGCACCCTGGCGGCGCGGTGAAGGAGCTGGTACGCGGT
>DAHUXA010000051.1:269-23263 GCA_027307405.1 Hyphomicrobiales bacterium
CAAGATCAGCGCGGCCGCCTCCGCCGTGTCGACGCCCGCCGGCACGCGCGTCAGGTCGCTGGCCCGGAGCGTGCGATACGCGGCGTTCGACCCGAGCACCGTCAGGTCGGCCACTCGGTCGCCGAGCTGAAAGCCGCGCACGCCATCACCGAGCTGATCGATTTCTCCGACGACATCATAGCCGAGCACGAACGGGGGCCGGCGGCGCATCGTTTGCGGGTAGAGGTGGCGCCGGATCACCACATCCGTGTACTCCAAGCCCGAGGCGAGCACGCGGACCCGCACCTCGCCCCGGCCGGCCGTCGGCAGGGGAGCATCGACCACCTCCAGCTCGTCGGGACCGCCGAAGCGCCTGACTTGAACAACCCGATTGCGCGGCTCCCTCATGGACGGGTTCCTTGCAACGCAATGATCCAGCGCACGGGCAGGAAAACGTTCCGCGGCTGCTTGCCGGCCAACCTGTCTCACCGGCATGGATTGGATGGCCCATCGCGCGGAAAAGAGGTCGTGTCATTGAGGAGAATCAATGCGTCAACACTGCTTTCCTGATGCAAGGTGTTTGCATTTGCATGGGCCGCTACCAGTTCGAGATCTGGCCTTTTGGCACAAAGCGGACATGACAACTCCACGGCCAATGTCCGCTAATGACCCTTGGCACTCAGCGGATACGCCAGTTAATTTCTAGCGACGAGCGAAAATACTCCGTCGGAAAACTTTTTGACCAGCGGATTTATTTGGGATTGGTTTGCGGTCAAATTTAAAAGATGCGCTCACAATTGAAAGCGGATTGCCACTCCACATGTCATCTCTAACTGGTTTAACCCCGAGACTAATCGTGCAGTCTACATACCCGCCTTGGCGGACCTGATCCCAAATGGCTCCATAATTGTTAAGGCTGAAGAAGAGCCATCCGTGGACAAAGTCGATGTCCTGATCGTCGACAAACCAAAGGCCTCCTATTGCATCGTCTTGAAGTACGTATTTTAGATGCTCATCAGGCTCCAGCGTCCCGCTTATAATGTGGAGGGTGATATCGAAATCTCGAAGCTTGACTCTATTGCGTAATATCAGGTCGCAGTTGGGCGTCGCGCGCGCAATGAGGCTTAGGCCCGAGCCTTCGATCTTCTTACTTGGATCACTATTGGGATAGTGACCAATCGTTTGCGACCAAGTAAGCGGCTTTAAATCTAAATAGGTATGGCCAACCATCGAGGCACCCCGTCGCGCTCAGGACGTGCCAACAATCTAGCCTAAAATCAGACCGCGTTAGGGACCCGGGCAGAGATCCAAAGCAGTGCAGTAAAAAAGCGTATAGTTCGCCGCTTTTTCGCTCCCCGTGCCCGCTGCAGTTTCCAGCGCCTCGTCGGAGACTTGGTAAGCAAGTATCGCTTCCTCGGCATGGTCGAGGCCGATGATGACATCGTCACTCATGGCAATGATCCTTGGTTGCGCGGCGGCCAGTCAAAAGGCTGCTCCATTTCTATTATCATCATAGTTGAGGGCGCTGCATAGCGCCTACTGGCAGCTACCCGTCCGGCGCACGCGATCAGTGTCTGCTTTGGGGTAAGAGCGGACATCAAGATTCAAGGCGTCATGTCTGCTTTTGACCCATGGCGGACATCGGGATGACTTCAGACCACCTCTTCCAAGGCGCCAGTTTTGGTCGGTGCTATGGTCGATCCTGAGTGTCGGGGCAGGGCCTAAGATGACTATCCGCTTGCGCCGCGGAAGAGTAGGGAAACGGCCGCGTAGCGATGCGCTAATGTATATCGAAGGTTGACTGCGAGACCGATGTTAACGGCGTAGCGCTGTCGGTACGCTTGCGCGTTCGCTGGTGCGAATGTGCCGATAACACATGTCTGACTTTCGAACGTTGCGCGATTTGCAGCGCGGGCTTGTGTGATTGCGCCGCGCAGAAGCTGTCGACGGCATCCACCACCGCCGCGCTGATCAGTTGCTGCCGCTCGGGCGAGGCCATCACCAATTCCTCGTTGCGGTTCGCGATCGAGCCGGCTTCAAGCAGTACAGCGGGCATTTGCGTCTTCTTCAGCACGAACAGCGTGTCGTAGCGGTAGACGCCAGCATCGGCGTCCAGCAGCGTACGCCGCCACCGGCCCATGAAGCTCTCGGTGTAATGCGGCGTGTATTGCAAACCCCGCGCCTTCAACTGTTTGCCGAGCATGCTGCCAAACAGAAGGCTGTCTTTAGGATCGAGATTGTCGTCGGAGACAAAGATCGAATGTCCTGCGAATCGGTCGCTGAACATTTCCGGCTTGCCGTTGTAATCCCATTTTTCCAGAAAACGATCGGGCACCGAGTCGTGGTGGATGGACAGCAGCAGATTCGCCGATAGCTCGTTGGTGCGTGCCACACGCGCGTACATGCTCCTGGTCCCCGGCCCGTCGGTCACCATGAGGACCGTCTTGGCAAAGCCGGCTTCGAGGAGAGCGTGATCGATCTGCTTGGCGAGCCGCAGATTGAAATTAAATTCGTCAGCTCCACGCGCGCTTTTGGCGCCGGGCGATTTCGCGGTGTGGCCGACGTCGAGCACGACGCGAAAGTCCGGACGGGCACAGCTCGCCGCGCTTGATTTCACCGGGCTATCGGGCAGCTCGGCGCGGACAATGCCGGCCGGCAGCACGGACAAGGCAGCCGCGAGCGATACCGCAATGGTGCTCCAAGAGCGAATCATGAGACATTCTTTGATATTTCTCACTAGCAAACAATTCCATCGTTGCGTTTTGGCATCCATCCCGTGCGGATCTAAGCACAGCCACTGCACCGATGCTATTGACCCAACGCGGACATGCGGTCGTCGCTTAGGCCGCCTGGGTAGTACGAGTGCACCGCACGATGCCTGCTTTTGCTGTGCTTCCGGATGCGATGGCTTTGTCGAGTGACGCTGAAGTCGCTGGTCTGCACGGTCAGCAAGACCTTCCCGTCAGTGTTAGGTAGGGCCATTAATTCAGGTACAGATTTTGGCCTCTCGCCCGCAGCGGTTACGTGTACCACGTGATAGCCGTTCGCCTTCAGCTCCTTGAGAAGGATCGGTAGCGCCATCGCCGTGGCCCGATGGATGTCGTGCATCAAAATGATGCCGCGGCCTTTCGCATCCAGTCGTCGCATGGCGCGTTTCACGATCGCACCCGGGGTACTGCCGCGCCACCAATCGTCCGTGTCGACATCCGCGCTCCAGGTGACAAGCTGTTTGTTTTCCAGGAACCGTTCGATCGCGTTGGTGCGACCGAAGCCAGGCAAGCGGAAGAAGGGCGAGAGTGCCTTGGCGTCGCCCAACGCTGCCGTGACAGAATCGATGCCAACGTCGACCTCGCGCTCGACCCGCTGCATTGACAGGAGCTCGAAGGCCCGTGGATGGTGCTGGCTGTGAGTGCCGATGGTATGGCCTTCGTTATAGATGCGCCTGACGATGGACGGATAGGCATGCGCCATCTGCCCGACCAGGAAATACGTGGCCTTCACGCATTGTGATGCCAACGTATCGAGAATGATGTCGCTATACGGCGGCAGCGGGCCGTCGTCGAAGGTGAGCACCACCTCGTGGTCCTTCAACGGCAGCGTCTGCTTGTATTGGACGGTGCCAAGTCGGGTGAATTCGCCGGGATTGACGGTCAGCACGCGGCTGGTGCCGAGCGCGTCTGGATTGCCGGGGCACGCCTCCGCGGAGGCCGCGGCGGACACCCCGGCGACAGTGCAAACAAACAATGCAACGATAAAGCGCATCGAGCGCCCCGCACTAAACTATCCCACGCCTTTAAACGTAATCGTAAAACGGGGAAGCCGAACGAATTTATGAAGTTAACGCTAAGATGCCTGAGATTGATTTGGACCAATGAGGAGAAACGCAAACCTTTAGGGACGTTTGTCCGCTTTTGACCCAAAGCGGACATTACCTCCTTTCTGTGTGCTAGCTTAAATCGGTACGATAATCCATCGAGCCTCGGGGGGGGTCATGAGGCGGCGCGAGTTCATCAAAGCAGTTGCTGGCTTGGCCGTTGCTTTGCCGTTCGCAGTTCGCGCACAACAGCCCGAGCGCATGCGGCGCATCGCCGTGCTGCTGGCTGCGACTGCGGACGATGTTGAATTTCAGACGTGGGTCGGGGCGTTCCTGCAAGGATTACAGCAAGCGGGCTGGAGCATTGGCCAAAACGTGCGGATTGACACCCGTTGGGCCACGAGCAATGCCGCTGGGATTCGCAAGCATGCAGCAGAGTTGGCTGCGCTCGCGCCAGACGTCATCCTAGCCCATGGCGCCTCGACTGTAGGACCGTTGCTGCAGGCGACCCGCACCGTGCCGATTGTGTCCCCGGTGTTCGGCGATCCAGTCGGCGCCGGCTTCGTCGACAGCCTGGCGCGGCCGGGCGGCAACGTCACCGGTTTTATGAGTTTCGAATACGGCATGGCCGTGAAATGGCTGGAGCTGCTCAAAGAGACCGTGCCAAGTGTGACACGGGCCGCAGTTCTTCGCGACCCTTCTCAAGGCTCAGGAACGAGCCAGTTTGCCGCCATCCAGGCCGTGGCGCCGTCACTTAGGGTGGAGATCAACCCGGTCAACATGCGCGACCCCGCCGAATTCGAGCACGCCGTCGCGGCCTTCGCGCGCTCCCCGAATGGCGGTCTGATCGTGACGGCGGGCGCGACTGCGACCCGTCATCGCGATCTGATCGTCAGGCTAGCGGCGCGCTACAAGCTGCCCACAGTTTACTACGAACGCATCTTCGTTACTGCCGGCGGCCTGATCTCCTATGGACCCGATTTCGTCGACCAGTACCGCCGCGCGGCCGGTTACGTTGATCGCATCCTCAAAGGCGAGAAGCCGGCCGACCTCCCGGTACAGGTGCCGACCAAGTATGAGCTAGTGATCAACCTCAAGATCGCGAAGGCGCTCGGCCTCGCCGTGCCGGCGAACTTGCTCGCGCGAGCCGATGAGGTGATCGAGTGAATGGCGGAGTGTCCGCTAATGACCCAAAGCGGACATGAGCAACGTGCGCGCTCTAATTAGGCGTAACGGTGACGCGTAAGAAGGTCGCAGGAATTGAAGTGACATCCTTGCTTGGACTTTTATTTTGGCTGGTGAACAGAGCTTCCAGCTCCTTCTGCAGATCACTGGCTCGACCGTTCTTTTCTGCAGCGTCGAATGCATTCATGGTTGGACCATAGTATTTTCTGAACGCAGCAACAAACTCTGACGGTGTGCCGGGAAAGTAGAAAGTGTACGTGTCCCGGATGAATGATACCTTCTCTTTTGGAACTCCAGCGCCTGCAAATCGCTCTATCACGTTGTTCTCGATCCCCCACGTCATAGGGCTAATGAAACCCTCCGGCGGCGGCGGCGAGTACGAGGAGCTGATCTTCAGGATTTGCGCGACCAATGTCGGATCATTCGGAATCCAATTCCCCATGACGATCCGACCTCCGGGCCGCGTCACACGCACCATCTCCTTGGCCACATCAAACGGCTTTGGCGCGAACATGGCTCCAAAGATGCTCACGACGAGGTCAAACGTATGATCTTTCAGCTCGTGCAAATTGGACGCATCGCCTTCCTGAAACTTGCAGTTCGTGAGGCCCTCCTCTTTGGCGCGCTTGTTGCCGGCCTCGACAAGGTTCTTTGCGATATCGACGCCCAACACATCCGCTCCTAGTCTCGCCTCCGGTAATGCCGTCGTTCCATCGCCGCATCCGAGATCCAAAACCTTGAGCCCCTTTGTAATTCCGAGTCCTTTGACGAGCGCCTCTCCGCTCTGTCTCATACTCTCCGCAATACGAGTAAAATCGCCTTTTTCCCAAAGTGCTTTGTTTGGATTCATTGCAGCATTACCCTCTTTCACTCGACGAGCCGCTCGCCTGAGCGACGACCTTTATTAATCTGCGGGCAGATAGGCTAACGCGTTGGCGGAACCTGAACCAGCCATAGCCTGATGTCCGTCATTGGCACAAAGCGGACATTCGGCAGCCCCAATGTCCGCTATTGGAGTGACAGCGGACATTGGCCTGTTAGTTTTCGGAGTTTTTGTTGCGCGGATTGTCAAGACCGCTGCCAGCGGCCCGCCCGAGAAAGGTTCTTTTGCAAAATTTGGCGGGCCTTTTCGTGCGCGATCTCTGGCACTGTTTCCGGCGAGAACGCTTCGTGGAGATAGTTCACTCGCCAAACGAAAGGTAGGTGCTTATTAACAGTCGTGATGCCGCGGCGGTTTTTGTGAATCTGCATGGCGTGCTCCATTCGGTTTTCGACCGCATGGATGCGCCTCGCCCGCATTAAAGTCCTTGGGCCGTGCTTGTTTTCTCCTTGAGGAAGTCTTGATTTCGCTTTAGACGGCCCAGCGAGAATGACAATCCAACCGCGCGGGGCTTTGCCCGCTGTCGGACAATAGTGGACAACGCTGGATTTTGGCCCGGCCAGTTTCTCCGCTATCGGGATAAAGCGGATGCTTTCACTGCGCCTGCGCGCTGATGCCAGCGTCCTTGATGATTGGCCACCACTTGTCGATCTCGGCCTGCTGAAATTTGGCCAACCCCTCCGGCGTCTGTAGGTCGCGCGGTGCCACGTCGAGCCCCAACTCGGTGAAACGCGCCTGCACCGCCGGATCGGCCAGCGCCTCGCGCATCGCGCCGTTGAGCTTGGCGACGATTTCCTTCGGGGTGCCCTTGGGCGCCCAGAAACCGAACCAGCCCGACATGTAGAGGCCCGGCACGCCGGTCTCGTCCGAGGTCGGAATGTCCGGCATCGAGGCCGAGCGTTGCGGCGACAGGTTGGCGATCGCCTTGATCTTGCCAGCGCGGATCTGCGGCAGCGCCACTGCACCCTGCACCACCAGCAGGTCGACCTGACCGGAGACCAGATCGGTCATCGCCGGCCCCGCCCCGCGGTAAGGAATGAACTGCGGCTTCTGCCCGGTCAGCTTCTCGAACAGCACGCCGGTCACCCGCGCCGCCGCGTTCTGGTCGACGAAGTTGATCTTGCCGGGGTTTGCCTTCATCCAGGCGACCAAGTCCTTCAAATTGTCGGCCGGAAGATCCTTCTTGGCGACCATGAGCTGCGGATTGATCGACACCAGCCCGATCGGCGCGAAGTCCTTCTGCAGATCGTAATCGAGCTTGTAGATGATGCTACCGACGTGGGTGTCCCACTGCCCGATGTCGAGGGTGTAGCCGTCGGGCGCCGCGCGCGCGACGCGGCCGACCGCAATGCTACCGCCGGCGCCGCCGACGTTCTCGATGATGACGCTCTGTCCGAGCGGTGCTCGCATGCGCTCGGCCATGATGCGCGCGGCAACGTCGGTCGATCCGCCCGGCGGGAACGGAACCACGAGGGTGATTTGGCGCGCTGGATAGGTCTGCGCCTGCACAAAGGCAATGCCGGCAAATGCCGTCAGTGTCACCGCAACTACGAGTTTTCTCATGGCCCCCCGGGTCTTTGCGCTTTCTCGCTTTGACGCTCATTCAGGATATCAGTCGCCGCAACCGGTGTCTGTCCTTGGATGGTCGCAAAGCACGCGGCGGAGACCGCTACTGGCCCTTTGCGCACATGTCGCGCGAGCTGACGGAATGTCAGCTAATGGCACAAAGCAGGCATCGAAGACTTGTCAGCCAAGTCGGCTTTCGGGGTAACAGCGGACATCACGGACATGGCCCCTTCCAGCGCTGTTCCTTAATCCGATACGATGGCCCGATCTGAGCCTCGGGGGTGGCAATGAGACGGCGCGAGTTCATATCGTTTCTCGGCGGCGCCGCAGCTGCGTGGCCAATTGCCGCGCGCGCGCAGCAATCATCGGCGAAGGTCTTTCGGATCGGGTTCCTGGGATCGTCCACTGCTGACAGTTTGCCCAAACGCCCAGAGGCCTTTCGCGCGGGCTTGCGTGATCTCGGCTATCAGGAAGGGCGGGATTTTGTCATCGAGTACCGCTGGGCGGATGGCAACTATGATCGGCTTCCGGCGCTCATTGCGGACCTAGTTCGCCTCAAGGTCGATGTGATCGTTACCCACGGGACGCCGGCAGCTCTGGCCGCCAAGACAGCCACCACCATCCCTGTCGTCTTGGCGGTAGTCGGCGATGCTTTGGGATCGGGCATTGTGTCGAGCCTTGCGCGGCCAGGCGGGAACGTAACCGGATTGACGTTCTTTCAGCCAGAACTCGCTGCGAAGCGGCTCGAGTTGCTCAAGGAGGCCATGCCGAGCCTGACGGATGTGGGCATCCTGTTGAATTTCGTGAATCCCATGAACGAGCCGCTCCTGCCACAGATGAGTCGCGTCGCCCAACCGCTGAAGTTGGAGCTTCACCAATTCGACGTACGCGCACCGACCGATTTCGAAGGAGCTTTCGCGACGATGGCAGCGAAGCGTATCGGCGCGCTCGTGGTCATTGACGATGCGGTGCTGCTCTCCAATGCTCCAGCGGTAGCCGCGCTCGCTTTAAAGCAGCGGCTGCCTTCGTGCGGGTGGCCGGATTTCGCAATTGATGGTGGCCTGATGGCCTATGGGGTGGACTTTCTCGACATGTTCCGGCACGCGGCAGCCTTCGTCGACAAGATTCTGAAGGGCGCAAAGCCGGGCGACCTGCCGGTCGAGCGGGCGACCAAGTTCGAGACCATTGTTAATCTCAAGACCGCCAAGGCGCTCGGCCTTACAATTCCCTACAATTTGCTCGCCCGCGCCGATCAGGTGATCGAATGAAT
Source organism: Hyphomicrobiales bacterium (assembly GCA_027307405.1). Taxonomy (GTDB): domain Bacteria; phylum Pseudomonadota; class Alphaproteobacteria; order Rhizobiales; family Xanthobacteraceae; genus Pseudolabrys. The sequence continues at coordinate 8,964 of DAHUXA010000051.1, forward strand.
TGCAGAATAGCGTGAGCTTTTGGTCGTGTCTGCTTTTGACCCAAAGCGGACATACCTCTCCGCGCAAGGCGTGCCCTGTTTCTAATGGAACCAGACGACCTCCACGACATTGCGAAGCCATGTCTTCCGATAGGTTGGTGCGATTACATAACGCTAAAATTTCTTTTGCAGCCTTTCTAAAAATTCTTTTTGCTCATCGTCTAGCCTCTTAATCGATTTTGTCTCCGCTTTGCATCTTTTAATCATCTTACCAATTTTACGCGCCGCAGCTCGACGTTGAAGTTTACCAGACTCCACCTTCTTCGGTTCCGTGCTTTCACTCGAATGCTCGACTATTGTTTGACCCACCATGACGAAATCTCCCGTCTTCCACTTGGCTGCCCCCGTTCACTTCCATCGATCGATGATCCGCATTTGATTTGGATACAAATCATGAAGTGGCGTGTATGCTGCGAGTCCCTTTTTGTGAACTTCGGGCTGCGCTCGACAATTGTCGAAGAATAGTTTTGGGTCATCACGTCGCATTTGTGCTGCAGTTTCAGCCGCCAGGCGCCTTGCATCGAAAAGCACTTTTCCGAGCGTTTCGATGGATTGACCGCTCCTAATTTGTTCTGTCCGCATGATCGTTGTGATGCGATCAGCTAATTCCTTATTTTCCTGAGAGTATTGATCAAAGAGGCTCACGTACGTCGCAGAGTTTTTCTTGTCATAGTTCGCGCATTCCCCAAGAAATGCAGCCACAAAATTGATCTGCCCGTAGATGAAACCTGCGCTGTCGAAGGGTTTTGAATAATCTTCACCATGAACCATGCCTGCCCACGACGTTACAAAAACCGCGACTAAATTAAATATCTTGAGACGCATAGGTTGGTTAATCCCGAACTGCTCAAATCAAATGATGTTCACCAACTTGAACTTGGTCTGCCATCTCAATGTATCTGGTCAACGACGCATGTCCCGCCAACGCCCGAATATCCGACAAGCGAAGCTTTCCGCACGCTGCCTGCGTTCATAAAACTACGCCTGCCTGAATGTTTTGAACAGCCTACAAAGCCGGGCTTCCGATACCTTAAGACCGCCAAGGTGTTCGGCCTCAAACATCCCCGACACGCTAGTCGGGCATCAGGCGTTCCGGCAGTGCGGCGGTGTGGCCGGTTGCCATGCGGGCGCGCGTATTTCCATTGGCAAAAGCCATAGAGCCCTGTGTCGAGACGTCATCTAATTTGTCTTTTGCCAGACCTTAAGTCATTTAACGCCTGTACAGCATCTTTTTGCGCCTCCAGGATCGCTATATTCGCTGCTGAAATAACCGTACTTCTATCAGCATCCGGATGCAGCATTTCGATGTAATTTGAAAGTGTAATGAAAAAGTCATTTCGTTCTTTCGGGCAAGCTCGTTTTGTGAACACAAAAAATTCTTGTGCTGACATATTTGTCGGCACCACTCTGAGAATTTCGGTGGCTAGACATTTCCAATAGCCGTCTTTGAAAAACTCCTTTGTGTTTTTAGCTTTTTCCAGTTCAGCCTGAGTGAACCCAGATAATAAGAGCATCGTCGCCGCAGGTACTGCAAAACGCAATGTCACTGCCAGACCCGTTGTCATCACTGCTGCCTTGCATCTGATATCTCGCGCTCAGCGCCGACTATAAACCGTTTATTGAGGAAACAGGGTGCTTCCACGAGTGGAGCGCGCGGCTGGTACCATCGTGCCGCTTAGTTCCGTCATTCCGGTGTGGCGCGATGTCCGCTTATGGCACTGAGCGGACCCTAAAAAAAATGGCGCTTGCGGATATTTAGTCAGCCATCATACGGACTGTTTTGAACAAACTGATGATCCGCCGACATGCGGCTTATGTCGGCATTTGGCAAAAGCAGACACTCCCAAGCTGCCCAGTCAATGTCCGCTTTTCGGAGCTAAAGCGGACATCGCGCCGCTGATCACGTGCCACGGCTGCCATGATTTGCGGCCCAAAGCCGCCAAATGATGCCGAGGATGAGGGCGATCAGAATGATGACCCAGAGCACCGCATGGAACGCTCCGTATCCGCCATAACCCCAACTACCCATCACGCTGGAAAAGGGCTGAGCATTAGCCGGGACCGCAAAAGTGGTCGCGGCCGCACTGACGAAGCAATGTAGCTTGCGCATTGTTATGCTCCATTTAGTTGGCGTCCCATCTAATACACCGACCATAATCCCGGCGTTGCGAGTTCCAAGAGGTGCCCGTCCGGATCGCGGAAATAGATGCTCCGGCCGCCGCGCGACCATTCGTTCCGGCCTTCGATCGCAACTCCACGCGAAGCAAGATGCGTCTCCCAACGATCGAGTTCGTCCTTGCCGATGGCGAACGCCACATGCAACGTGCCAACGCCGCCATGGCCGGGAATAATCCCGCTGGGCAGGGTAACGGTCTGCCCTGTGGTGCCCGTGCGAAAGACCAAAAGAACATCGCGTCCGGCCACCGCATAAGCAGACAACCGGTCGTCGCTATAGATCGGCTCCAGCCCAAGCACGCCTTCATAGAAGGCACGGGCACGCACCATGTCCTCAGTGTAGATCGCAGTTTCTAGAATACCATCCAGCTTTGGCATGATCACTCCAACCGCGCCGGGAACCCAATAAGGTCGCCCCTCGTTAGCTGAAAAGAAAGAAAAAGGGCGCAAGGTTGGGTCATGTCAATTCATTTGGACGGATTGAATCCTGATATGCGAGATGACCTCATTGAATTTCCGGCTGACGTGAATGGAAAACGAATCTGTTGTGCTATCGACCGCACGGTTCTGGAGCGTTTAGGTGTGACAACTGGCGATCGCGATCTGATCTCTCTCTTTAAGGAGAATTGGCCGAAAATCCGCGACGTAGCGTACCTCAAGATACAGATGGACAAACATAATCCGGACGCAAACTCGCGTGTTGTGCTTCAAGCAGCAGATTTCGAAGAAGGTTGAACGCTAGCGGCGGAACGCTTCAACGCTATGGGAACAGGTTAAGCGGCAGAAGATGGCCAACACGTTGCTGACCGCCGATGCCGCTAACCCAAGCTACGAAGCGCCATCGCCGTAATACCACCCGCGCTACGAGGACGATCGGCCGCTGTTGCCGTTCCCATTGGGCGCTAAGGTCCAGATCAACACACAAAAACTGGGAGAGGACAGGCGCAATCCTGACATCCCGAATGTCCGCTTTTGGGGTAGAAGTGGGACATACCGCAGAATTGACCGCATGTCGGCTTTTGACCCAAAGCGGACATTTATAGCCCATCGAAAAATCAAGCCCACCTCAGGGAAAAATCCAGATTGTCTTCAAGTTCGCCGCCGGTCAGGCAGCTATCTCTAGTGCGCCACAACTTTCCTCCCACGCGGGCGGCAGATGTCCCTGTTTTGTTACCGAACCAAGGGCCATGGTTCGCCAGCACGGAGATCGTTGGAACATCGGTTGATGCCGGTTGCAAACTTATTTCTTGTCAATCGGCTACGCCAATGTGGCCGCGGAACACCAGGTCGCCGCCCTTCCACCCGCTGAAAAGCAAGAGAAGAACCGCGATCAGGGACAACGACAGCCCATTGGGAATGATCGCCGCCGGGCCTTGCTGATAGCGAATATAGAGATTTAGACATTCTATTAGGACGAGCAGTACGTTCGCCCCCGCATGCCACCACGCGGTCGTGAGTTGACGGATTTGCTGGTCGCCGAAGACGTCGATGACGCCCATGACGGCCGCAAGCGCAGCCATCACCAGACCCGCCCCCAGCAGCCAAGGTGTTGCGTTGGCCCATGCCTCGCTGCTCGTCTGCCAATAGACCAGATCGCAGACGAAGGTGCCGACGAAAAACGCAATTGGGAATGGGATCAGCATTGGATGGATGGGATGACCGGCTATAATCGCCGTGCTGCGTGGATTGGGCATGGCCGCCTCCAAAAATTGCGGGGGTGCTCGATTAACATCCAGAGGCTGTGAGAGTTCCATCATGCAAAGGCCGCCTGCCGCGTAGCAAAATTGGAGCCGCCCAATGATCGCCATGCCCTGTGCCAGTAAATTTGAGGCCGATCAGCGGTGTGGATGTAGCGGTCATGGGCGCCATTCCCACGAATGCAGCGCTCATGACGAGCTACCTTACGCTCGCCTGGTTCCGACGCGGAACCTTGGCAGACCTTTTTTAATGCAACCGCCGATAATCAATGACCGTTAAACGGCACAGGGGCGACGCCAACAAGGGAGCGCGGTCATGTTATTCATCCGCAAAGCCCTGCTGGCTGGAATCTTGCTGCTCACCACCTCCGCTGTAGCGGCGGCTGCCGACAACACGCATGGCGCTGTTGTGCAGAGCGGCGGCAGTTCCATCCCGCCAAATCCATCGCTGCCAGAGCTGAATTTGAATGCGATACAGCGCGAGCAGGTTCGCCAGACACTGCTGACCAAGCATACAGAAGTCGAATTCAGGTTGAAGGCGACAAAATCGGCGAAGGACTTCATACCGAATATCGGCGCCAAGCTTCCGAAAGGTATCAAACCGGATGGTTTGCCGTCCGAGCTGACCCAGCAGATTCCGCAGCTCGCCGATTATGGCTATGCTAAAATGAAGGATCAGATCCTGATCGTGAATGCGCTCAACGGAAAGATTGCCGAGATCATTCCGGAGACGCAGCGGCAGATTACCGGACAAAAGTGAGACGGTAATTCGCCCTTCCGCTTATGCCGTACGTTAGCGAGGTGCTGGCATCGCGCGATCAAATGGCGCCCGGGGCCGCTTTGTCGTCGATCCCAAGGCGCTTTTGCGCGTCGGCAGGCATATTCGGCACGCGCAACTGACGACCCATGAACGTCACCCACGGCTTCTCGGCGATCGGCTGAAGCTGCGCGAAATTCCAGAATTGTCGTTCGCTCATCTCAATCTCGGTAACCTCGTTCTCAAGGACCCAATTGCGAAGCGCCGTCAACCTAGGTTGATCAGTTTCGCCAAACATTTTCTCCGGCAATGCCTTTTTCATGGACGCGGCTCCTGATTTGTTCGAGTGAATGCGTCCTCAAGTTCTTGATCCTTCACCGTTCAATGACCTGAGGGCACTGACAACGCGGAAAGTCAGATTCCAAGAACTATTCGATCGCCTCGCCTTTAAGGCTTTAGCCCCTGCCGCTTAACAAGGTCTGACAACTGCTCAATCTTTGAGGGATTCAGTCATTTCGAGCTACAGCCGCGGCGTCGTCCGCTGTTGGCACAAGCGGCATTCGATTGACGCCAGCCGATGTTCGCTTTCGAAGTAAAGCAGACATCGCTCGGACATGGCTTGAAGGCAGTCCATGCATAAAGCGTTACTCAACTTTGACCTCAAGAGAGCCCACATTAAGGTGGACTGAGGCGCCAGTTCAAAGCGCCCAGGCTTTCAATCCAACTGTCGATCGGAACCCATCTGGGCGTCCGTAACCTCGCTCCGAAACATGTCGGGCGAAAGGAAACATGATGCAGCTACCAAAAATCTTCCAGGGAGAATCGCTCACGCGTCTACTACAGGGAGCCTTCGCAGGTTTTCTTGCCACGGTCGTCATCGGCTTCGGTTGGGGCGGATGGATGCTTGGAAGCACGGCCAAGAAAATGGCGGATCAAAGCACGAGTAGCGCGATCGTAGCGGCTCTCGCGCCGATCTGTGTTGACAAATTCCAGCACGCGACCGAGGCCAAAGCAACATTGGCCCAACTGAAGCTGATCGACTCGTGGAAGCGAGACTCGTTTATCGAGAACGGCGGCTGGGCGACGTTCCCAGGAACGGAATCGCCTAACAACAATGTCGCGGAAGCCTGCGCCAAGATGCTCAACGAGTTGAAATAGCCACGCAGAAAAACATTCAGCGCACAGACGGGAGCAACTAGAGGCCGCCTCAATTGGCGGCTTCTTTCGTTTCAAACCGAGCGTGTAATGTCCGCTTTCGGGATAGGGCGGACGTTATGCGGACGCTAATCAATATCTGCTAAATTCTCCGAAGACACACCCGACTGTCTGATTACCTAATATTAATTTCGCCGAAACGTCTTTGTAATCCAGACTTCGTCATTGAGACGCGGCGCTGGGCGGGGCCAACCAAGGCCTGGTTTTATGTGGCATCCAATTTCTATCGCACCGTTCGACCGCGATCTCGAACTGGCAGTTATTGATTCAAACGGCGTGCGTGCGATTGCTTTTCCGTGCCGCCGTGTTCTTGGCGGCTGGATCAAGGTGGAAATCAAGAAACGCATTGACGTGTGTCCGACGCATTGGCGCGATTGGTCTACCGACGCCGAGTGTTAAGCGGTCCGCCCCCTTTTTGTTCGGAGTTCTGCCCGCGTGTTGCGTTTGGCTGGGCAGGAAGGGGTCGCGCCGAGGCAGAACATGCCGGAGCGCGGCCCGCTCGCTGCGTTGAGCGGTAGCAGGTAATGTCCGCTTTCGGAGTAAAAGCGGACATTGCAATTAGAGTGAGCCATGCCCGCTCTTGACCCAAAGCGGTCATCGGGTCGTCCCTTAACGAACCTCGTCTAAACCGCTACGGTGCCTTTGCTGGCCTTTGGGGGCGAACATGAGGCGGCGCGAATTTATCGATCTTATCGGCAGCGCGGCAGCATTGCCGCTCGTGGCTGACGCGCAGCAGGCAGACCGAGTGCGGCGCATTGGCGTGTTGATGGGCTACGCCGAGGACGATCCGGAAACGAAGGTGCGTCTCACAGCTTTTCGACAGAGACTCGAAAAGCGCGGATGGTCCGAGGGCCGCAACGTTCGAATCGAAACCCGCTTTGTGGCCGCCCGCGCAGATAAGTATGAATCACTCGCAAAACAGCTGGTCGCCACCCAACCGGACGTAATCCTCGCACATACGACGCAGGTCGCCGCCGCGCTGCAGCGTGAAAGCCGCGCGATCCCGATTGTGTTCGTCAATGTCTCCGATCCTATCGGCTCAGGCTTCGTCGCGAGCCTGGCACGGCCGGGCGGAAATTTTACCGATGCTTAAGGAAATCGCGCCGCGTCTTGAGCGTGTGGCCCTCGTGGCCAATCCGAAGACATCCCCTTATGCCTACTTCCTCCGCGCTGCAGAAGCCGTCGCGCCGTCGCTCGCGATCAAGATGGTGCCCAGTCCCGTCGCGACAGCCGGCGACATCGAACGCACAATCAATTCGTTCGCGGGCGCGCCGAACGGAGGCTTACTCCTGCCGGCGGACGCCACCATCGTCGTGCATCGCGATCTCATAATCGCGCTAGCGGCCAGGTACAAACTCCCCGCGGTTTACGCGTTTCATTTCATGGTGGCGGCGGGCGGCCTCATGTCCTATGGGATCGACCAAGCTGAAACGTTCAGGCTGGCTGCGTCCTATGTCGACCGTATCCTACGCGGCGACAAGCCCGCCGATCTCCCGGTGCAGGCCCCGACCAAATTCGAAACAACCGTCAACCTCAGAACAGCGAAGGCGCTCGACATCCCCATTCCGCCGGGGTTGCTGGTCGCCGCCGATGAGGTGATTGAATAGGCTAGCGATGTCGACCATTGGGACGTAGCGGACATCCGATGTGCTCATGCTGGTTTGGTCTGGATTTTTGACGCCGGACCGGGCCATAAAACTCGGTTCTCCAAGGCCAGGTCGGCCTGGCGGTAACCTTTGCCGCCTCTACTTTCTTGTGACTGGCGCAACGGTCCCCGAAAGCGATACGTTATCCGGGCACCTTCGAGTTTGCAGGGGTTGGTGAGGCCATGGCGGACGTAACCTACGAGATCGTCGAGCACGACGGCGGCTGGGCTTACAAGGTCGACGGGGTATTCTCGGAACCCTTTCCGACCCACGCCGACGCGCTCGCCGCCGCGCAAGCAGCCGCCGAGGAACAGACCGTGCCCGGCCACACCGAGACCATTGAATACGAAGACGAGAAGGGCCGCTGGCATACCGAGACCGCGCGCGGCTCAGATCGGCCACAAACTCATATCAAGGACAAGTCCTGAGGGGCGGCGAAAGCTATTGTCGGGGGAATGATCATGCTTCGGTTGCGGATTTTCGCTCTTGCATTGTTATTGACTCCGGCTGCTTCGGCATACGCCGCGCCGCTGATGCCATCGTCAACCCCGACGATGGAAGACGTCGATCCCGGCGTCGATCATACCGGGCGCGACAAGGATCTGCCGTCCGAGCTGCGCCGCCAGTCGGTGTATTACCGGACCGAACAGCCGCCCGGCACCATCATCGTGAATACAGCCGACCGTTATCTTTATCTGATCATGGGCAACGGCGTTGCGTTGCGTTACGGCGTCGGTGTCGGCCGCGACGGTTTCCAGTGGGGCGGCATACAGAAGATTTCGCTCAAGCGCGAATGGCCGGACTGGGTGCCACCGCCGGAGATGATCGCACGCCAACCTTATCTGCCGCGCTGGATGGCCGGCGGGCCCGGCAATCCGCTGGGCGCGCGAGCGATGAACCTCGGCGGCACCGTTTACCGTATCCACGGCACCAACGCGCCCGAGACAATTGGCCAAGCGGTGTCGTCCGGCTGCTTCCGACTGGTCAACGACGATGTGATCGATCTCTATTCGCGCGTGCCGCTCGGCACCAAGGTCATGGTGCAGCATCAATAGTGGCGTACGCCCCGATCACTGCCAGAGGCCGAACGACGCCCACTTGGCTTCGGGAATTTCCTCGCCGACGGCGTAGTTGAATGTGACGATCTTCAGGTGGTCCGGCGTCGCCGTGCAGCGATAGGTCAGCGCGTACCATTTCTTCTTGCTGCGAAACGCACCGCCGGTGACTTCGAGTGTGTCGCCATTCGCGCGTGGTTCTGCCATTGCATTGGCGACCGCGCGGTCGGGGCGGAATTCTTTTTTCTCGGTACGAATGCGCGTCATCGCGGTGTAGTCGCAGAGTTGCTCCAGCCGTTCGGCCGGTGCCAACATTTCCAGACTGCGGTCGAACCGCTCATCGGCAGCAACGGTCGCCACCATAATGGTCGTCGCGACAGTCGCCAGTCCGAATGCTCTCATGCAACCTCCTGCCCCGCATTGCTTCGCTTAGTGCACGCCACCCTGACAAGCAACCGGCGGCGGCTTGTCCCAGACAATAATGGCATGCACGTGTCCGGAATATCAGGCGTATTTCGGATCCCGGTCGAGCAGCTCGATCGAAATGCCTTGCGGCCCGCGCAAAAAGCAGATTTTGATGCCGGGGCGCGGTGAATGCGGTTCCTGGGTGAACTCAACCCCTTTTTTCTTCAGATCGGCTGCAATTGCGTCGATGCCCGAGACCGCAAATCCGAAATGGTCGAGGCCCTGATAGGGCGTCGTAGGTGCCGGATTCACACCATCGCCCGGATTGACCTGGGCGGTGAAGATCATGGCGCCGCCAAGCTTGATGTCGATGCGTGGCTTGCCTTGTTGCATCGAGCGGATCACCTCGGCACCGAACATGCGCTCGAACCATTGCGCCGTGCCTTCAGGGTCTGGCGTGCGCAGATGAATGTGATCCCAGGTAAAGGTTGGCATTCGCGTTCTCCCCATTATCGAGGGCGAAATAGGACACGGCAGCAGGGGTGCGCGCAACAGGGTTGTTGGCGCTCCCCCACACTCAGCCCGCGCGTCCATGGAGGTGCAATGCGGCAAGAACTTGCGATATGTTTTTTGCGTGGCGACTTGCCGGGTCAACTCCGGCCATGACAACAGATCGCAAACGACAAATTTCACCGGGGAAACAGGATGACCACGCACAATCGCCGCCAATTTCTCAAACTTTCCGCCGGTGCGACTGCGGGGCCGATCCTTTCGCGCGCCGGCTTCGCGCAAACTGCCTGGCCTGCCGGAAGAACGATCCGCGCCATCGTCCCGTTCTCGGCCGGCAGCACCATCGATATTCTCGGGCGTATCGTGCTCGACCCGCTATCGCGCCAGCTCGGCCAGACCATCGTGGTGGAAAACCGTGGCGGCGCCGGCGGCAGTCTCGGTTCGGCGGCGGTGGCGAAAGCTGAGCCCGACGGATACACGCTGTTGATCAATGCCGCCGCCCATTCCGGCGCACCCGCCGCCTATCCAAACCTGCCTTACGATGCAGCGAACGACTTCGCTGCTGTTGCCTCCTTCGGCAGCGTGCCGAACGTGTTGCTGGTTGCACCGGCAAAGGGCATCGGGTCGGTACAGGAGCTGGTCACAAAAGCAAAAGCCGGTGGCATGAGTTTCGCGTCCGCCGGCGTCGGGAGCGCGACCCATTGGGCGGCGGAGCGGTTCATCGTCAGCGCCGGCTTGCAGGCGACGCACGTGCCGTTCCGCGGCGGACCGGAGGCACTCACGGAAGTGATGACCGGCCGTGTCGACTTCATTTTCATCGGGATTTCGTCCGGACTGCCTTTCATCCAGAACAAGCAACTGGTCCCGCTCGCGGTCAGCTCCGCCAAGCGTTCGCCCGCCTTGCCGAACATCCCCACCACATTGGAGGCAGGCTACAAGGATTCCGATTTCAATTACTGGAACGGCATGCTGGTGCCAGCGAAGACGCCGCGACCGATCGTCGAACGGCTCTACACGGAGACGACCAAAGCGCTGGCGCTGCCAGAGGTGCAACAGAAGCTGACCGTGCAGGGTGTCGAGCCGGCGCCGCTCACGCCGGACGAGATGGACGCCATGATCCGCCGCGAGATCGCGCTCAATCTCAACATCGCAAAAGAGGCCGGACTGAAGTTCAACTGAGTCGGACGCCACGACAGAATTGTGACGTCCATTGCCATACAAGAGTTGCCCACAGGCACGCGTCCTGGCGCGCGCATTTCCGTGCATGCGTTGATGCAATTTTGCTAAACGAGGTGAGAGGCATCGGGCGGATATGGCGCGCAAGACGATCCATGCGGCGGGGGGCATCGTGGTGCGCAACGGCGCACGCCCGCTGATCGCTGTCGTGCAGCGCGCAAAAGACGAGCTCTGGGTTTTGCCGCGCGGGAAACTCAAGCTCAATGAAAGCGCGCTCGCCGGTGCCCGCCGCGAGGTCGTGGAAGAGACAGGGCACCGCGTGCGCGTGCGCGAATTTCTTGGCGCCATTACCTATCGTGCACGCGGCCGGCCGAAGGTCGTGCAGTTCTGGCACATGCAGGCGGCCGTCAATCCAAGCCGTGACCTGATGAAGGACATCATGGCGGTGGAATGGCTGCCACTATCGGCGGCAGTGCGGCGGCTGAGCTATCCGCTGGAAAAATTATTCCTGCGCAACGTCGGCCGAGAGGCGCTTCGCCAACGAAGACATCGCAGAGCACGTCACGCCGCGAAAGCGAAAGCGCGCCGGCACGCTGCAAAAACGCACAGCACCAAATCGCGTCGCGTCAGCGCCGCACACGGCCGTGCGAGAAAAGTCGCAAGACATTCGGCACGTGCCGGCCAGTCCAATATCCTGCGGCGTGTGCTCGGCCGGCTTGCCCCCTAGACACAACGTTCGCGTGCAGCAATTGCCTTGGTGCTGCCGCAAGCATTGCAAAAATTTAATCTGCGCAAACAAGCCATTGCATCAATTCCAAATGGGTCATTCACCCATTGTTCACGCGGAAAACAGGAACCTCGCATCCACACAAATGGTTGATGCTGAGCGGCAATACGCAGGAAACGATTGGAGTGGTCGTTGAATGCATACGAACTCAGCGAACCAAAGGAAGGTGCGCCATGACTAAAATGACCAGAACACTCACTGTTCTCGCGGCCGCTGCGACCCTCAGAATCGCGGCCATCGCCGCCCCGCAGCCGGCCGAAGCGCGCAACGGTGGCGCGATTGCTGCCGGCATCATCGGCGGACTGGCGGCAGGCGCCATCATCGGATCGGCCGTCGGACATGGGCCTTATTACGCCTACGCACCTGGCCCCTACTACTACGGTGGCGGCTACGGCTGTTACTTGTCCCGTCAGCGGGTTTGGGACGGCTGGGGCTGGCGAATTCGGCCAGTGCGGGTCTGCGGCTAGGAGGGTCTAGCCAAATCGCGCAAAGTCACGCATGAAGAAAGAAAAGGTCCGGATTCGCCAAACGGTCTCCGGGCCTTTTCCAGAAGAGGGGCGGGCCGGGCTCAACAAATTTCCGACATATTGGAACGGTCTCTATCCGGCACGGGGACGCGGTCTAGTTACACTTCAACACTCATGATCGGCCCCGCCGATCTGACCCTGGAGGGAACATCAAATGAAGAGGACAATGTTCGCGCTTGCGACCGCCGCTACTTTGGCAGTCGGCACCCTGGGCGCCCCGACCTCGGCCGACGCCCGTTGCTATGGTTGTGCGGTTGGTGCGGGTGTTGCAGCCGGCGTCATCGGCGGCGCCATCATCGGCGGCGCGATCGCCAACAGCGCGCCGGCTTACCCAGCTTACGGTCCGGCTCCGGGCTATGTCGTGTACGAAGGCTATGGTGCCCCCTATCCGGCCGCTTGCCCTGGTGGTTATTGGGCGCGCCGGCCACTGCGCGACGCTTACGGCAATTTCGTCGGGTGGAGCCGTCCGCGGTTCATCTGCCCTTAAACATCGCGTAACGATTTTGGGTGGATGATCGGTGCCAAAGGACATTGGCCCGAGAGGACACCCATGAAGAATGCCATTATCGCGCTCGCCGCGGCCGGCACCCTGGCCGCGGCGTTGCCGTCTCCGGTACAGGCCTACTGCAACGGCTGCGGTGCCGGCGTGGTCGGCGGACTGGCCGCCGGTGCCATCGTCGGTTCGGCGATCGCCAACAGCCGCGCTCCGGTCTATGTCGAGCCGGCGCCGGTCTACGCAGCCCCGCCACCGGTCTATGTCGCACCGCCGGCTTATGCCGACGGACCGGTCTGCCATACCGAACGGCAGCAAGTGTGGGACGGTTACGCTTACCGCATGCGCCGCGTCCAGGTTTGCGACTGAGATTCTTTCCTCGGATGCGGCGCAGCGCGAAGCGTAAGCGAAGTGGTGCGGCGCGCCCGGGAGACGCATATCACCGCCGCATGTGCTCGAGCACTGCGGCGGTCGGCCAGCAGTCGACCTTCAGCCCGTTTTTCTTTTGATACGCACCGAGCGCGGCACGCGTGAGCATGCCCGCTTTGCCATCGATCTTGTCTTTGTACAGACCGAGCGCAGTGAGGCGGCGCTGCATCGTTTCGACGTCGCTGGTCTTGAGCTGCGCATTCTTGCTCCATGGCGTCTCAAACGGCCGCGCGCCGGCGATGCGTTCGCTGAGGTGGCCGACGAACAGCACGTAAAGATCCGAGTAGTTGTAGTCCTTGAGCACGAAATAATTCTTGGGTGTCAGGAAAGACGGCCCGTAGCTGCCTTCCGGCTGCAGCAACGAGGCGTCATAGGATAGGTCCGCCGCGCTGAGCTTGCGACCAAATGACGGGGCGAATCCGCGTTTGACCCACTCCCCGACCGGTCTTGTCACTTCGGGCACGCCAACGCTGCAATCGGCATTGGCCGGCGCGCGCACTTCGATCGCCCAAGGCTCGCCCGGGCGCCAGCCCTTTCCGGCGAGTTGCTTTGCCGCCGACGCAAGTGCATCGGGCACCGAATGCCATATGTCGGCTCGGCCATCGCCGTCGAAGTCGACGGAATATTTGTAGAATTCCGACGGCAGGAACTGCGTGAGCCCCAGGGCGCCGCCCCAGGACGAACGCATGTCGGCGCGCGACACCCCGTCTTGCAGCATCTTCAGGGCGTGCAGGAATTCGTTTTGAAAGAACTCCTTGCGCTTTCCGACATAGGCCTGCGTCGCCAGCACCCGGATTGCATCGTGAGGAAGCTGGTACCCGCCATAATCGGTTTCGCGCGCCCAGATCGCCAGAACGACATTGCCGGGCACTCCAAATTCCTTTTCGATGCGGGCCAGCGTGTCCCGGTACTGCGTGGCGAGCTGCCGCCCGCGCGTAGCAAGACGATCAAAGCTTGTTTCGCGCAAATATTGCGCCGGCGTCTGGACGAATTCCGGCTGCTGCGGGGCTTTCTCCGCCTGGCCGGGAATGGCCAGGTCGGGAAGCGAGAGATCGGGCTCGAGACCACGCGTTGCAGCGTCGAAGGTTGCGCGCGAGACACCGAGCGCCTGTGCCGCCGGCCATTGCTGCGCCAGCCACTGCTGGAATGCAGCGTCGACTGCATGCGCGGGAGTCAATAGTGTCGCGAACAATAAAGCTGCGATCAGGCCGACGCGACTTGTCATTTCGCCTCCGGAGAAACCCGTAATCGTGCGCAACAAGTTACGCGTCATGCCCGGCTTTAGACATTCGCAGGGTAAAGACGTGGATGGCCGGGATGCCCCCGGCCATGACGTTGAAACGCACTGCCTCTCATTCGTCATGCCCACGCATAGCCGTCCGTGCCTCT
>DAHUXA010000052.1 GCA_027307405.1 Hyphomicrobiales bacterium
GATGATCAGCAATTCCATGAGGTGGTCGTTGGCAGGGAACGAGGTCGACTGGATTACGAAAACGTCGGCGCCGCGCACGTTTTCCTGAATTTCGACGAAGATCTCCATATCCGCGAAGCGGCGAACGACCGCCTTCGCTAGCGTGAGCTTGAGGTAGTCGGCGATCCCCTGCGCCAGCGTCGGATTGGAATTACCGGCGACGAGCTTTATCGCTCCGTTCTTGCCAGACATCCTCAATCCTCGCCCTCACTCCGCCACAGGCGGCGTGGTCATAACAAGGCGGGCAGGGCCCGGCAATATGGCTGCGAATGATTGTCCCGAAGCTTTCGCTGACAGGATGAATTGGCCGTTAGCGGCTCGCTGCCGCTAGTGTCAGCGTCTCTTGCTCCACGAGTGCCGCAGTCACGGGCGGGCGGCGACGCGGCAGCGGCACTGGCCCGGCATTGTCCGCGTCGACGGCTTCTGCCGTGCCAGTTGATATCGGATCGGCCTGCGGCCAGGAAATACGGAATATCCCGGCTGCTTCCGGCGAAGATTCGTGCGGGTCAGCTTGGGCTACCTGGGCTTCGTTTGCCGGAGCCGGCGCCGTGCCCGGCGCGACTTCGGGCGAGGTCAGGAACGCGGCAAGCTCTTCCACACTGGCACGCGCGATCCGTTGCAACATCGCGTCGTCGGCCGCTGCCCATGCGTTGCGGTGCCGGACCTTTGCAGTCTCCTCGCCGCTGATGCGTAGCGTGCGATTTTCCTCTTGGTCGAACACGTCCCAGACCCAGGAAACCGTGGTCTGATGCTTCGTCACTTTGATGGCGAGATAGCCGCGAACACGGTAGGCGGAAGACTGTTCGCGTGAAATCACCGCAAGGTGCCGCGCTTGCGCTTCCTCATTGAGGTCTCTTACCAGTTTCTGGAATTGGCCTGGCGGGAGACCGTCGAGGGAATCAAAAGCAACGGTTGCACCACGTGGCTGCGCGGCCGACACGCCCTGAGTATCGGGGTTGCAGCCAGCCAGCGCCAACGTGCAGGCCGCGACCAACAATCCACCAAGACGCTGGACGCGCCCCGCCGCGCCGATGGTGCGGCGACCCCAACTCCACGCCATAGACACCCCACACAGGCCTGACTTTGTCTTTAATTCTCTTCGGCCGGTGCAAAGCGTAACGGCAAGAGCGCCTTCGAGTCCAGACACACGCGTAACCTGTCACTCGGCAAGTGCAATGGCATTGATATGCCGTCCATAATCCGGCTCGCCGCGGAGCGTTGTGCGCCGATAGCTGAAGAAGCGTTCCGGCTCGGCGCAGGTACAAAGGCCGAGATCTTCGAACTGAATGATGCCAGCGCGATGAACACATTCGGCAATATAGCCCGTGAGATCGAACATGGCGTGACCGGCGCGTTGCGATGGCTCGAAGAAACGCGCATTGCCGGGATCGGCCGCAAGGAAGCGCTCGACGAATTCTGGTCCAACCTCGTAGTTCGGCTGTCGGATGGTAGGACCAAGTGCGGCGGTCATGCGATCGCGGCTGGCGCCAAGCCGCTCCATGGCGACGATCGTTGCCTCAATCACGCCGGCAAGCGCGCCGCGCCACCCGGCGTGGGCGGCGCCGATCACGCCAGCCTCGCTGTCTGCGAATAGCAATGGTCCACAGTCGGCCGTAGACACACCCATCGCCAATCGCGGCACCCGCGTTACGATGGCGTCTGCTCGCGGGCGGTTCTCGCGTGTCCACGGCTCATCTGCCACAACAACGTCAGGTGAGTGGATTTGGTATGGGGTGAGCAGCCGATCCGCTTTCACGCCTAACGCCGCCGCCATGCGGGCGCGGTTCTCGGCGATCTTGTCGGGCGCATCGTTGGAGCCAACGCCGCCGTTGAGCGAGGCATAGACCCCTTGCGACACGCCTCCGGAGCGCGTGAAGAAAGCGTGGCGGATGCGCGCGAGTGTGGCAAGTGAAGTGGCCTGCAGCATGATTCCATCCAGGCAACCAGCGTTTAGCGGCTTAGATAATGCACGCAAGCACGCGTGGCCAGCACGTTAGATCTCAAAGCCAGGTGGAACGCCGACCGAAGGATGCGCAAAAGCGGCGACTTTGAACAATTCACCCATGGCGGTGCGACTTTGGCCAATCAGACGCGTCAGTGCCTGGTCGATTGCCGTCGAGTTCGCGGTCGCTTTGAGCGCAGCGGCGCGCTGTTCGATGCCGAGCCGGCGTAGAAACAGCGATTGCTCTATAGGTCCGAACCCAATTGTGCCCATCGCCTCGACAGCGCGCGCCAGCGACTGGAAATCCACATGGGCGGTGAGGTCGAGACTGCCTGGGAGAGTTAACGGATCTGCATAGGCGTGCTGACCCACCGCCTGCAAAGTTTCGCCAAGGCCGGTCTGGGTGTGACCGTAGTCGATCACGAGGGCGGCGCCGCGGCCGTCGGCAACGCGCCGACCGAGATCAATCGCCTCGGTGTCAGCACGCCATTCGAAAATCGCGCCCACGCGCGGCGCATGCAAATCCGGTGGCAACAGCGTTTGAAAAAACGGCATCGGTTCGTGCGCGATGGTGAAAGCGAGTTGGTCGGTGGAATCGATCTGGATGCGGCGCTCGTGCCAACCGCGGTCGGTCTTGATTGCCTGGTTGACCGGCAACGCGTCAAAAAATTCGTTGGCAAGAACGATGGCAGGACCTTTTGGCACCTCGGCAAGTGCGGCATGCCAGAAGACGGGGACGCCTGCATCGTCCAGCGCCTTTTCCTGTTGCGCTTGGAGCAGCGGGCTGGCTTCGACGAGGTGAACCACGACCGCAGCCCGGAATGCGGGCACGATCTTCACCGCCCGCAACGCATCTTGCATCATCGTGCCGCGGCCTGGGCCGAGTTCGATCAGGCGCACATTCTCGGGCGCGCCCATCTGTTTCCACACGGCGGAGACCCACAGGCCGATCAACTCGCCGAACATCTGGCTGACTTCCGGTGCAGTGATGAAATCGCCACGTGCACCGAATGGATCGTGAGTGGTGTAATAGCCGTGCGTGGGGTCAAACAGGCAAAGTGCCATGTATTCTGCAACCGGCATTGGACCTGCTAACGCAATGCGCCGGCGAATTTCAGTTTCCAGCGGCGAACGCTGCTCCACTAACGTCTCCGGAGCGCGGGCTGCCTGAAGGCATAGACTATGAAGCCAACGCCGGCGAGGAACAGCGGCACCGACAGGAGTTGCCCCATGGTGGCGCCGCCCCACAGAAAGCCGAGCTGCGCATCAGGTTCGCGGAAGAACTCGCAAAAACTGCGAGCGAGCGCGTAGCCGACAGCGAAGCAACCAATAATGAGCCCGGGTCGTTTGAGCGCGCCCGCGCGCATCAGCAGTGCCAGGACCGCGAACAGCACCAGCCCTTCCAGCGTCGCCTCATAGAGCTGGCTCGGGTGTCGCGGCAATGGCCCACCGCTCGGGAATATCATCGCCCATGGCACGTCGGTGGGGCGCCCCCATAGTTCGCCGTTGATGAAATTGGCTATGCGACCAAGAAACAATCCAATCGGTCCGACGGCGCAAGTGATGTCGCCGAGCGAAAGGACCGAAATGCCGCGCTTGTAGCCGAACAGGAGCACCGCGATGACGCAGCCGGTGAACCCACCATGAAATGACATGCCGCCATTCCATAACTGCACGATCTCCATCGGGTGATCAGCGAAGTAGGGTAGATTGTAAAATAGCACGTAGCCGACGCGACCACCGAGGATGATGCCAAGTGTCACCCATAGGATGAAATCGTCGAAGTCGGTGACGGTCATCGGCGCTTTGCCGCCCCACAGATTTCTGGAGCGTATGAGAAGGCGGGCATAAGCCCAGCCGATCAGGATGCCGAAAATATACGCTAGCGCGTACCAGCGGATGGCGAACGGACCGAGGTGCACCAAAACCGGATCGAAGTTCGGATAGGAAATAACGAGTAAGGGCATTGCGATGTCCAAATCGGCGAAGCGAGTCGCCCCCGCCTTGCGAGTGGTAGCATGCCGGGTCTTGCGGCAGGATGACCGGATCGCCATTGTGGTGGCAACCTGGCGCGGAGGCGAAACATGACCCAGACCAGCAACCGCTTTTTCGACGAGATGGCACGTCTGATGAACGACGCCGCCGGCGTCGCGCAAGGGGTTCGGCGCGAATTCGATACGCTGTTTCGTAGCCAGGCCGAGCGGATCCTACGTGATCTTGACGTGGTTCAGCGCGAGGAATTCGAGGCCGTCAAGGAGATGGCGCGACTGGCGCGCGAGGAAAATGAGGCTCTCAAGGCGCGTATCGCGGTGCTGGAGGCTAAGGCCGAAAAGCCCGCCAAGAAGGCCAAGGAGTTGCCCTCCAAATAGGCCCGGTATCGACAGCTCTTGCTGTTTCTTGCCCTTTGCGGGCACCGCCGCTATAACCCGCCCCGTTCGCGGCCCCCGGCACCCCTGGAGGCTTGCCGCGTTCACAGGCGGCGGAAAAAGCCGCCTTTTCCATTGGTTTAGATGAGGTATTCAAGATGGCGACCGTCCAGGAACTAAAAGCGACGGCGCGTCCGAAAGGCGGCAAGGGGGCCGCCCGGGCTGCGCGTCGATCCGGCCGCGTGCCGGGCGTGATCTACGGAGAGAACAAGCCCCCGCTGATGGTTCTGATCGACCACGACGAGCTGCGCCAGCGCATCTATGCGGGGCGTTTCCTCACCACGCTCTACAATCTCGATGTGGACGGCACCAAGCATCGGGTGATCCCGCGCGATTTCCAGCTCGACGCAATCAAAGATCTGCCGACGCATGTCGACTTCCTGCGTGTGTCGGAGGGTGCCACGATCCGGGTGCACATTCCGGTTCACGTGCTCAACGCCGACCAGGCGCCGGGCGTAAAACGCGGCGGGGCGGTCAACATCGTTACGCATACGGTCGAAGTGATTTGTCCGGCTGACGCAATTCCGGAATCGATCGACGTCGATATTTCGAGCCTCGACATCAATCATTCGAAGCATCTTACTGACGTGACACTGCCGGGAAATATACGGGTCGTCGGTCGTCCCGATATGACACTTGTCACTGTTGTGCCGCCATCGGGTTACGCGGAAGAAATGAAAGCCGCCGCCGAAGCGGCAGCTGCCGCTGCTGCAGCCGCTGCTGCCGCCGCTGCGGCTGGTGCTGTACCCGGCGCCGAAGGGGCCGCGGTTCCAGGTGCGGCTCTAGGCGCCGCGCCTGGTGCGGCTCCCGCGGCTGGCGCTGCGCCGGCAGCAGCCGCTGCTGCACCGGCGAAGCCCGAGAAGAAGTGAGGCGGCGCGTAAGCCTCATCGTCAGCGTTTGCGTAATCGGCAAAACGCATGATCCCGAAAAGCGGGTACCGGTTTTCGGAAAAGATCATGCGCAAACTCTAAGACAGCGCCGTTGACGCCATGCTGCTTTTCGTCGGCCTTGGTAATCCCGGCCCCAAGCACGCCGGTAACCGCCACAATATCGGGTTTATGGCGGTGCAAGCGATCGCGCGCCGCCATGAGCTTTCGCCGTGGCGGCGGCGTTTCCAGGGCGTTGCGGTCGAGGGGACTATCGCCGGAGAGCGCGTGCTGCTCCTTTTGCCTGGCACCTATATGAACGAGTCGGGGCGGGCAGTGGCGGAGGCCATGCACTTCTACAAACTCGAGCTTGGCAATGTCGTGGTGTTTCACGACGAGGTCGATCTACGAACGGCGAAAGTCAGAGTAAAAGTTGGCGGCGGTGTTGCTGGCCACAACGGTCTCCGCTCGATCACGGCCCATGTCGGCAACGACTATAAGCGTGTGCGCATCGGCATCGACAAGCCGGACATCAAGGAGTTAGTGCCGACCCACGTACTCGGTGATTTCGCCAAAAACGACTGGGCCTGGGTGGAGGCACTCTGCGACGTGATCGCGGACAATGCCGCCCTTCTGGTCGAGGGCAGGGATTCAACGTTCCAGAACAAAGTCCATCTCGCCATGGAAGCCAAAGGTTTCGGTGAGGATGAGGAGCTCCCCGGCTCCGAATAGCAATGTAAGTAACGAGACAAATAATCATGGGATTCAAATGTGGCATCGTCGGCTTGCCGAATGTCGGGAAGTCGACGCTCTTCAATGCGCTCACGCAAACCGCCGCAGCACAGGCGGCCAATTACCCATTTTGCACTATCGAGCCGAATGTCGGCGAGATCGCCGTACCTGATCCGCGCCTGGACAAGCTGGCCGTGCTTGGGAAATCAGAGCAGATCATTCCGACACGCATCATTTTCGTCGATATCGCCGGCCTCGTGCGCGGGGCTTCCAAAGGCGAGGGACTGGGAAATCAGTTTCTCGCCACCATCCGCGAAGTGGATGCCATCATTCACGTGGTGCGCTGCTTCGAGGATAGCGATGTCACGCATGTGGAAGGCAAGATCAATCCGATCGCAGACATCGAAACGATCGAGACCGAATTGATGCTGGCTGACCTCGACAGCCTGGAAAAGCGCGTCGACAATTTGGCGAAAAAGGCCAAGGGCACCGGCGAAGATGCCAAGCAAGCCAAGGAAATGCTCGATCTGGTCGAGCGTTCGCTTGCTTTGCTGCGGGAGGGTAAGCCCGCACGCATGGTCGAGCGCAAGCCTGAAGAGGAAAAACTGTTTCACTCTCTTGGCCTGCTGACCTCGGCCCCCGTACTTTACGCATGTAACGTCGAGGAAGCGTCCGCCGCGACCGGCAATGAATTCTCGCGCAGGGTTGAAGAGCGGGCGAAGACCGAGGGTGCGGTCGCGGTCGTGATCTCGGCGAAGATAGAATCGGAAATTGCGGCGTTGCCGCCAGATGAGCGCGCGGACTATCTCGAAGCGGTCGGGCTCAAGGAAACCGGCCTCGATCGGCTGGTCCGCGCCGGCTACGAACTGCTGCATCTGGTGACATATTTCACGGTCGGGCCAAAGGATACGCGGGCCTGGACCATCACGCGGGGCACAAAGGCGCCGCAAGCAGCCGGTGTGATCCATACCGACTTTGAGCGTGGCTTTATCCGCTCCGAGACCATAGCGTATGACGACTACATCGCCTGCGGCGGCGAAAATGGCGCGCGCGAAACCGGCAAGATGCGGCTGGAAGGCAAGGACTATGTGGTGGCCGATGGCGACGTTATGCATTTCAGGTTTGCGACCTGAGCGGTTGAACAGTTAGGCCGGCGGCGCGACTATCTCTCGGCAACGTCCACGCGCAGGGGGTCTCATGGCGTCACGTGCTGCCACTCGCCGCTCCGGTGCCGCGCTTGTCCTTGCGGGACTTTTGATCGCATCCGCATCCCAGGCCGAAATCGAAAAATTCATGCGGCAGTGCGACGGAAGGTTGTGCCCCTTGTTCCGCGCTTCCATTACAATTCCGGAAGGTTGGGTCGAGGACAAGGAAGCGAGTAATTACTTCAAGGGGCAAATGCTGTTGCCGAAGGGCCTCGATTTTGAAAAAGCGCCAGTAAAGATCTACGCTGTCGTGCGTTACAACCGCGACAAGAAGCCCATCTCTGATTTCCTGCCCGACAGCATCAAGGATTGGAAGAGCCGCGCCAAAGACGCCACGATCAGCAAGGTCGATGACCTGCCTCGCGGAGACAAGCCGGCCTTCTTGCGTCACACATTCGAAGCCCGCAGCCTCAAGGAGCAAGGCTACGAATTGCAAGCCGTCACGATGGACGGCGACAAGGATGGCAACCAGTTCGTGGTCACTATTACGCTGTCGGCCAATTCCCAATCAGCGCTCAAGGCCGCAGAACCAGCGTATTTGGCGATCCTCAACAAGTATTGAGCACCGTTGGCCGGCAGGTTGTGACGACAGCGAGATGAGCACGAAACTCCATTGGGAAGATTTTCAGGCCGGCGCGGTGACTGTCTACGGTCCGCGTCTGGTCACACGCGAGGAGATCGTTGCTTTCGCCGCCGAGTTCGACCCGCAGCCGATGCATCTCGATGAGACGGCGGCGCGCGCGACCATGTTGGGTGGACTTGCTGCGTCCGGCTGGCACAGTTGCTGCCTGTTGATGCGCATGATCGCTGACGGCTTCGTGAATAAATCGCATTCCATGGGTGCGCCCGGCGTCGATGAGGTACGCTGGCTCAAGCCCTTGCGGCCGAACACGTACGTGCGTCTGCGCGCCACCGTGCTCGAGACACGCGCTTCGAAAAGCCGGTCGGATTTCGGCTTCGTCAAGTGCCTGTTCGAGATGCTTGACGAGCGGGACGCGGTTCTAACCACGCTCACCAGCCCGCTGATGATCGCGCGCCGCGAAGCAGGAGTGCGGCCGTGAAATATTTCGAGGACATCGTGGTGGGCGAGCGCGTGGCCGTCGGCAGCCATACCTTCAAGGCCGACGAAATCAAGGCCTTCGCGGCTCGTTTCGATCCGCAGCCGTTCCATGTGGACGAGAGCGCGGCCGAAAGCTCGCATTTTGGGGCGCTTTGCGCCTCCGGCTGGCACAGCGCAGTGGTCTGGATGCGCCTGATGGTCGATGCCCGCCATCGCATGATGGAGGCGGCGCGCGCCCGTGGCGAGCCGGTCGCGGCCATGGGACCAGCGCTCGGTATCCGCGAACTGAAGTGGTTGAAGCCGGTCTATGTCGACGACACCATCGACTATGCCAGCGAAGTGATTGAGGCGAGAGTCTCGGAAAGCCGCCCCGGCGTCGGGCTGATGAGCATCCACTCGACCGGCATCAACCAGCACGGCGAGACGGTGCTATCGTTCATCAGCACCACCTTTGTCGAACGTCGCCCGGTGACGCCATGACCGCAGCCGTCGCGCCTGCTGGCACGAAACAGGACGAGCGCCGAGCGCTCGGCGTCGCCTGCGGCGCGCACGCTTTGCATGACGGTTACACAGATCTCGTCTACGTCATGTTGCCGATCTGGCAGAGCGAGTTCGGTCTCGGCTTCGCTGCACTTGGCCTCATGAAGACGGTTTTTTCCGGTACGCTGGCTGGCTTCCAAATTCCGGCAGGATTTCTGGCCGAACGCTTCGGCGCCGCGGTGGTGCTCGCGCTCGGCACGGCGCTCGTCGGGCTCGGCTATTTCCTGGTGGGCTTCAGCAATGGCCTAATGTTTCTGGTCGCGGCATTGTTCGTCGGCGGGTTGGGGGCCAGCACCCAGCATCCGCTCGCGTCGTCGCTCATTGCCCATGCCTTCGCGGGCACCCGGTCGCTGAAGGCACTCGGCACCTATAATTTTGCCGGCGATGTCGGAAAAATGACGCTACCGGCGGCAGCCGCGCTGCTGATCATTGTGCTGCCCTGGCGGCATGCGCTCATGCTGCTTGGTGGTCTCGGGGCAGTCGCGGCGCTGGCAATTTTCCTGATGATGCCGCGTTTTCGAGATGACCATGTCACGCGCGACAAGAGTGAGGCTGGCGCGCGTGCGCACGGTACCGTGCGGGCTTATGGCTTTCCATTGCTGTTGTCGGTCGGGGTTATCGACAGTGCGACCCGCATGGCCTTCCTCACATTCCTGCCATTCGTGCTCACCGCGAAGGGTGCAAGTCTGCAAACCGTTGGCTTGGCGCTCACGCTGGTCTTTGCGGGAGGGGCGGCGGGCAAACTTGTTTGTGCCTTCATTGGCGCTCGCATTGGTGCTGTGGCGACCGTATGGCTCACCGAGGCGATCACCGCAGTTGGCATCATGGCACTGCTACCGCTGCCTCTTGAGGCTGCGTTGGTACTGCTCCCGGTGGTCGGCGTTGCGCTGAACGGCACGTCCTCAGTGCTCTATGGCTCGGTGCCCGACTTGGTCGAGCCGGCGTGGCGCCAGCGCGCTTTCAGTATTTTTTATACTGGCACTATTGGTGCTGGCGCAGTGTCACCCGCAATCTATGGCCTGCTTGGCGATGCAGTCGGTGTGTCGACGGCGCTGGTCGTGGTCGCCGCAGTTGTGCTCGTCACCCTGCCGATAACGCTCGTATTGCGGCCGGCGCTGGTAGCGCGGCCGTCTTGATCGTTGGTGGCCGAGTCCATCCGACGGGGAACCACCAGCGGCCGTCTTGATTGTCATGGTATGCTGAAGACCCCTGACACGGTCGGCGTCATGACTCCCGAACAGGCAGCCTTGCTTCGGAAGCTTGCTTTCGACGCCTATGAGCCCGAGGCCTTCCACCCCAATTTGACGAAGGCCGAGGCAGAGCGGCGCATCGATACGCTCCAGGCAAAACTGAAACTGATGAGTGACCCGCCGCACACACAGTGACGGAATTAGTGAAGTGCTCGCCTCGTTGCCGGAGGAACCCCTTCGCGCGGCGCGGCGTTTGCTGTTCTGGACTGGAATCAAGAGGAGGAACTTATGACATATTTTCGCCATGCCGCGATCGTGGCCGCGCTACTTGCCGGTGCGAGTACCGTAAGCGCGCAAACCACTGTCATCACCCGTGAGCCGGTGGAATCGCGGACTGTGGTGACCACCGAGCCTTTGCGGCTCACGCCGGTTCAGCGGCGCACGGTCTACCGGACTATCGTGCGCGAACGCATCACCCGGGCGCAGCCGACGGTAGAGTATCGCGTTGGCACCCGCGTGCCTGAGAGCGTGCAGCTCTATTCGGTTCCGCAAGAGGTCGCAGTCGAAGTACCGGCAATTCGCTCGTATAAATATATGGTGGTAAATGACCGCGTTGTGTTGATCGATCCGGCAACCAGTGAAGTCGTCGCCGAATTGGCCGATTAACGTCTCACCGGCTGAAATTTGGGCCCGGCGCGCGTCGCGCCGGGCCATTATTCTAGTACTAATGATTTACCTTGCGGTGGCCGGCCTGATATGCGCGGGCCGCGAAGTGCTGGATTTTCGGCGTCCCAAGGGCCATATTAGGCACCAAGGAGCCTTTGATTATGTCGATGATCAACTACCGTGCCCCGTCCGAACTGTTTCCTAGCCGAAGCCGCAAATCTCGCCGCCCGATCGGTTACAAGCGCTTTCCGACCGCAGCGGAAGCGATCCGTTTTGCTATCGAGGAACTGCCGCCGGAGTTGCTGCTGGGCGCATACCTTGAAGTGGAAGAGAAGCGTTTCGACGGCAACGGCATCCGGCAGCTTTACGAAAGCGCCGATTATCCGCTGCCGCGCAAGGCCACCAAGGCCAAAGTCGCCGCCGCCAACTGACCCACATGTCAGCGACCAACGTCTGATCGCGTCCGCTGCGGACGCGACAGGGATTCGTGCGGGCCGATATCGACCGGCTTCATTGCCGCAGGATTAATGCAACCTCCGCTGCCGTTCCGTCGTTGTTGTGCAACAGCCGATGGAGGCTTTCCATGAAAAACAGGTATTCCCTCTGGCTTGGGACAGCTCTTGCGGCCGTCCTGGCCGTATCGTCGATGGGCACAATCCACGCGGAGGATGGGGCTGCGATTCCGACCAATCCGGGCTTTGTCCCGAACTCCGGACAGATCAACCCCGGGATCACGTTACAGGCGCCATCGCAGTCTCGGGACTTTGCCAAGATACCGACACCAGATGAAGCGCGCGCGGCACTCATGACGCCGGTGTCGAAGCAGCCGTCGACCGGCGACGCTTCGGCAGCAACGACGGGCACTGGAGCTCAGGAGCGACAGGGCACCCAGAACACGAGCGCAGCCAACGACCCGCCGCCTTCGGGGCCGATCGGTTCGGTCGGCGAAACCATTCCCGCGAAATTCTCCAAGCGGAACGATGTTCTCGATCACGTGCCAATCATGGCGATCCCGTTGCCGCTCACCGATGAGCAGCGCAAACAGATTTATGATGCGGTGATGGCGGACAAGTCGCAGCCGGTGGCCGGGGCCGAGGCGCTTAAACCCGCGAGCGAATTGTCACCGGACCAGGCACTCAATGGCATGCATCCGCTCCCTGAGAGTGTGCGTGGCATCGACGGTGTTACGAGGCTTTACTACGTCAAGGCTAAAGGAAAGGTTCTATTGGTTGAGCCCGCAATCCGCACGGTGGTCGGGCAAATCAATTCCTGAACTTCCACACACTTATTAACGACGAAGCCATCGCCGGCACCGAAGCCGGCGATGGCTTATTTGCGCAAGTTGATCAGCCTGCGGGGCGGTTGCCGGAATCATCAGGTGCGTTTTTCCATTGCTTGAGGCTGTCACCGATAACTTTCATCGCAGTCATTGATGCGTGGCTCAGGCTGGCGTAGCCCGCGATTTCCCTGCCGATGCGCTCGCCTTCATTGCGAAGCATGTCTCGTATGCCCTGCAGTTCGAGGATGACCCGGTCGATCTCCTCCATCGACGCGCCAGAGACCCGGCGGATAAGCACGCTCAGATTGTCGGCCATTGGCTCGGCCGCGGGCTCCCCGTCGAGCCGCTGCCGCCGGAGGAAGGCGACATCTCGCCGAACGAATTCGCGGATCTCGCCCTCGAAAGCGGTCGCCGCCGCTTGGTCGGCATCATTCAGCTTTTCGGATGGTTTTCGGTTCGGAGCATACAGCTCCGGCCCGACCTTTTCCGGAACTGCCCTGTCCGCACCAAGCCGCTCGGGTCTGATGGCCGTCATGGTCAACTCCTACAGAAGCGCAAAACTTTTTGCGCAGACGCTCCCCAGTCGCAGCCGATTGCCGCATGCGACTTGGGCGGCCGTGGGGCAGGGCGGGGGCAGCAAGATGGAACTCCCGCAGATAACGGCCGAGGGCCCGGTTATGCACGGTTTTTGTGAGATCCGGTCCGCGGCCCGGTGCGGGGCTACCAATGCAGCTTGAATCCGGCGGTGATGCTCTTGCTGCTGGTAGTCTGGCCGAAATCGGTCACCGCGGTGGTCACCTGGAGCGGCCCGTAGAGCTTTTGCTCGGCACTGAGAGTGTTGTGAGTAACCGGATCGTTGCTGGCCGTCGTGACCCCTGCACCAACCGTTGTGCCGGTCGGCAGAATGTTGAATTTGACCGCCCTCTCATTGCCGAATACCTGCGGCGCTATCGGCGTCGAAGCGGGAGGTAGTGCCATCAGCGGCACATCGTTGGGACCAGCGGATGGTGAGCTGAGCGTTTCAGTGACCGAATAGGTGTCCTGAACTGTCACCGCGAATCGCCCACCGAACGGAATCGATTGTTTGAGGGTCGTGCCGACTTTGCTCTGTTCGTTGTATGGATCGACACGCGCATCCACGCTGCCAATGTTCGGTACACCCAGCGATGCCCAGGCGGTTCCTGAGCCTGAGTTGTCGCGCGTCGTCGGCAATGGATGATCAAAGACGCTGCCGGCACCGGACCTCGACGGACCGAGATCGGCGCCGACCGAGTTGCTCCATTCCGTTTTCAAAGGCTGCTTCACCACCACGGTCGAGGACCCGTCGAGCTTTTCTGTGCGGATGACATCGAGACCTTTGTCCGACATTCCGGGCAACCGCAGGGGCTTCTTCGGCGGCGTTGCGAGCGCTGCGGGATCAAATACCAGCGCGTTGGCAAGGATCGCGCTTTCCTCGGGCGTGAGGGGCGCTTCGGGAGCGAGCGCAGCTCTGTCTATCTGCGTCGGCTCTTGCGCGAACGCCGGCAGAGCGGCGAGCACAAGCGCGCTGATCGTCCACAATGCGCAGTGAGCGCTTGGTCGCATTCCACAACCTCCCCCGGAAATGCAGCTCCGGTCCCTAATGCGCGATGTTCGGCGCGAACCGGTTAAGCATTGGTTGCGCTAATGTCATGGAACTTTGGCGAAGCTGTGGAGCAACTTGGATCATATTCGGTCAACAAAGACGAAGCGCTTCAGCATAACTCGGCCCTCCGAGGTTACCCCTGGTGGTCGGCCGGAAAGGCTAAAAGGTTCAAGGGCGATGAAACCGGAACTTGATTGAAGAATTACCTTAGGTCCGGGGGAGGCGATGCAATGGGAGCACGATCATGCCCGCGCTATTGCCGATAATATTGACCGCTTCGCACGTCGTTTTGGCTGCGGACACAGTGCCGAAATTCGATGTCGAGCGGACCTGCCGGCCCGCCGCCGCGGCAGGCATATTGCCAGGACGCGACTCATCCGCTTGTCAGCGCGACGAAAACGACGCACGCAGCAAGCTCGAGCAGGACTGGACGCAGTACACGGCTGCGCAACGGAGCCAGTGCGCCGGCTTTGTCGGACTCGATCGCGCACCGAGCTATGTTGAATTGCTCACCTGCCTGGAAATCGCCAAGCAGGCCAAGGAGCTCCCGCAAGAATCGAAAATGGGGGCCGTCGGCCAGCGCTGAAGGTCAGGGCTTCTTGCCGGGCGGGGTGCTGTAGGGGCTGCTGGACGAGCCTTGCATCTGCGACAACTTATAAGCCGAGAGCTGCTTGGGCTTATCCTTGTCGGCCTTCGGTTTTCTCTTTTCCTTCGTCGAACGCATCTGACCCTTCGCCATGACGACCTCCCTCAAGTCGAGTGACGGCGAATGCTAGCCTGCGCGCTGGCCGGCGCAAGGGGTACCGGTAAGATTATGGATATGTCGGCTAGGTCTTCGGCGCGGAAGCGCCGGCTGCCTTCATCTTCTCGTCAATGCATTTGTTGACGACGTCGGCGCGCTTGTCGAGATCTTCACGCGCGTTGCTTTTTTCGGTTCGCATCCAGCATTCCCGTGCGGCGCGTGATCGCGTCATCGGCTCCGCCTCCACGGCCGGCTCCGCCGGCTTGGCCGCCTGTGCCTTGGGCACCTCAGCGTCCGGCTTGCTCGCGGCTACCTCCGCTTTCGGGGCGCCGGTTGCCGAAGGACCGGTGCCATCGGTTTCGCAGGCCGCAACCGCGAGCGCGCATGACACGACCAATGCCAAGCGCGCGAATCTGCGGGTGTTGGAAGTCACTGAGTTCATAAGATGCGTTCCGAACTGAAACTTGGGCTGAAGTCGCCCCCAGGCGGCGCGGAGGTCCGGCTATGCCCGAAATGAACCGCATAAGCAACGCCCGTGGAACCGGCTTTCACAATCGCGTGCGCGAACACGAACCGGTGCGCGGACGGGGGCGTTGATTCTGCGAACCAAAACGCGGGAACTACTTTCGGAGGCCACAATGCATATTTTTTGGGTGGCGGCAGCTGCCGCCGTGCTCGGCTGCGGCGTAGCGCGGGCGGACGAATCGAGCGGGCCACCTGCAAACGGCGATGCAGCCATCGGCGTAGGTATCATATGCAATACGCCGGAACAGGCTGAACAATTCGTCAGCCTGCGGAGCAAAGGTGCCGCGCCCGATAAAGCGATGAATACGGTCAACACCAATGCGCGGAACGAGCGCGCCTGTGGCGTTGCTGCCGTTGCGTATATTCGGGATCAGACCGTGGACACCAGGAAACTGCAAAACAGTCTGGTACAGATCGTGCGCATCAGCGTCGTCGCCGGCTACAACGGCGTCGGCTGGCAGCGCGTGTCCGACATGATCCAGTATGCGGTGCTGGAGGGTGAAGGCGAATCCGTTTGATACGGCCAGCAGCAGCTGCCATCGCATTGCAACTCAGGCTACCGGCGATTTCCGCGACCGGCTGAAATCGTTAAGGAAATACGTCTGCCGATACTTAACCAATTCGTCCGTTTTGATTTGCTCTCCGGCTACGAGTTGTGAAGACACTACAGTCCCAAATTCTGGCTCGGGCTTGATGTCATGCGTGTCTTCAATATGAAGCGGTTGATACTTGCGGTGGCGGTCGCAACGGCTGCTCTCAGCGCGAACGCCCCGTCACAGGCGGCGGAGCTTGGGCCGGGTTACAGGTCCGGGGCCGGGCACGTCAGGACAACGGGGCCCTACTGGAACTGGCGCGATCGATGCGCCTGGGCTGGTTATTACTGTCTCTATGCGTACGATGGATACGTCTATGCGTATCCTTGGGATGATCGTCCCTCCGCTATCGCATATTCCGCGCGCCGGCATCGATACAGATATTAATCGCCGCGCCGCACTGGTTCTGATTTTGTATCGAGCTGTTAACGACGCCGCGACGGTTTAAATCCGCCGCGCATGCCGGGGCGGCCCATAGTTGAGCGCGGTGCATCCTTACGCGCTGGAATCGCCTCTACGCCCGGCCCCATTTCGTCGAGCGTCGGTTTGCGCGGGCTCTTGCCAGAGCGCACAGGCCGCACTTCGTGCGATAGGGCGATGCCCATCTCATCGAGATGCGGCTTGTGCGGTCTGTTCATCGCGCGGCGCAGCTTCGGATCCTGCGCGATCACCACGTCACGGGCAGTGGGATTGTCGAGCACAGCCAATTCGGTCGCGCGCAAACGCTTGATCTCGTCGCGCAGCCGCGCGGCTTCCTCAAAGTCGAGATCGGCGGCGGCCTCGCGCATGCGCGTTTCGAGATCAGCGACCACTGCCTCTAGATTGTGCCCGATCGTTGCGGCGTCGGCGAATTCGCCGGCGCCGGCGGTACCCGTTGCAATCAGCACGTGGTCGCGCTCGTACACGCTATTGAGAATGTCGGCGATGCCCTTGCGCACGCTTTCCGGCGTGATGCCGTTGGCCGTGTTGTACTCCACCTGCTTCTCGCGCCGCCGGTTGGTCTCTTCGATCGCTCGCTGCATCGAGCCGGTGATTGCGTCGGCATAGAGCAGCACCCTGCCATCAATGTTGCGCGCGGCGCGGCCGATAGTCTGGATCAAGCTGGTCTCGCTGCGCAGGAAGCCCTCTTTATCCGCGTCGAGAATGGCGACCAGCGCGCATTCCGGAATGTCGAGGCCCTCGCGCAGCAGGTTGATGCCGACCAGCGCATCGAAGGCGCCGAGCCGCAAGTCGCGGATGATCTCGATGCGCTCCAGCGTGTCGATATCGCTGTGCATGTAACGCACGCGAATGCCCTGTTCATGCAGGTATTCGGTCAGGTCCTCGGCCATACGCTTGGTCAGCACGGTGACCAGCGAGCGGAAACCCTTTTGCGCCACCTGCCGCACCTCACCGACGAGATCGTCAACCTGCGTGCGCGCCGGCCGAACCTCGACGGGTGGGTCGATCAGACCGGTGGGGCGGATCACCTGTTCGACGAACACGCCGCGCGCTTCCTCCATTTCCCATGGGCCGGGTGTGGCGGAGACGGCAAGCGTCTGTGGCCGCATGGCGTCCCATTCCTCGAAGCGCAGTGGCCGGTTGTCCATGCAGGAGGGCAGGCGGAAACCATATTCGGCGAGTGTCGCTTTGCGGCGGAAATCGCCGCGGAACATGCCGCCGAGCTGCGGCACGGTGACGTGGCTCTCGTCGGCGAATACCAGCGCGTTGTCAGGCACATATTCGAACAATGTCGGCGGCGGTTCGCCCGGCTTGCGGCCCGTGAGATAGCGCGAATAGTTTTCGATGCCCGCGCAACTGCCGGTGGCTTCCATCATTTCGAGATCGAAGATCGTGCGTTGCTCGAGGCGTTGCGCTTCCAGCAAACGGCCGGCCGCAGTGAGCTGGTCAAGGCGTTGCCGCAGCTCCTGTTTGATGCCCTGGATCGCCTGGAGCAGCGTCGGGCGCGGCGTTACGTAGTGTGAATTGGCGTAGATTTTTACGAAATCGAGCTCATCGGTCTTCTGGCCGGTGAGCGGGTCCATCTCTTCGATCTTTTCGATCTCGTCGCCGAACAGATGGACGCGCCAGGCGCGGTCCTCGTAGTGGGCCGGGAAAATATCGACGGTATCGCCGCGCACGCGAAACGAGCCCCGAAAAAAATCACCGCCCGACCGCTTGTATTGGAGCGCGACGAGATCGGCGAGCAATTGGCGCTGATCAATCTTTCCGCCTTGTTTCAGCGTAAACGTCATCGCCGAATAGGTCTCGACCGAACCAATGCCGTAGATGCATGACACCGAGGCGACGATGATCACGTCGTCGCGTTCGAGCAGTGCGCGCGTCGCCGAATGGCGCATGCGATCGATCTGCTCGTTGATGGACGATTCCTTCTCGATATAGGTGTCGGTGCGCGGGACGTAGGCTTCCGGTTGGTAGTAATCGTAGTAGCTGACGAAATACTCGACCGCGTTGTCAGGGAAGAACGACTTGAACTCGCCGTAAAGCTGCGCGGCCAATGTCTTGTTGGGCGCGAGGATGAGGGCAGGGCGCTGCGTCGCCTCGATCACCTTCGCCATCGTGAAGGTCTTGCCCGAGCCAGTGACACCGAGCAGCACCTGCGTGCGGTCGCTGCGCTTGATCCCTTCGACAAGTTCCTTGATAGCCTGCGGCTGGTCGCCCTTCGGCTCGAAGTCCGACGCGATGACGAAGCGCTTGCCACCTTCGGATTTCTCTGGCCGCGGCGGCCGGTGCGGGGTCCATGGCACCGCGGAAAATTCCGGGCGACCCTCGCGCAACAGTCGTTCGAGCGATTGCTGGCTCGCGATGCCCGCAAATCCGCCGGGCTGAGTCGGCAGATCGGCGCGCGGCAGACGATATTTGGGATCGTTTTTCTCCGGTGCTGGTCCGGGCGAGGCTTCATCGCCAAGGCCCAGTTCCTTGTCCAGCTGGGGATCGAGGCCGGTGATTGGGGAGGCCGTGTAGTCGCGCTGGGGGGACTCGTTGAATTCCTTCGGCGTCGACCTGCGGGCCTTGTGTGCCTCGGAAAAATCGCGCCGACGATCCCACGAGTTGTCCGGCGGCGGTTGTAGCCCCGTGCCGGAACCCAGGCCCGCCGTCCCGCGGCGGATACCGGGATTGAGCAGGTTCGCCAGCGCATCCGGCGTCGGCTTGTCGTCCGGGCGCGCGGCCTTGGCACGCGTCGGCCGCGCCGGATCCTTGCCTTTCTTCGGTTTGTCGGGAGATTTCGCCATTGCCTCGAATATGGGGCGAGTCCTGTGGCGAGGAAAGGGCGGCCGGATCAGTAATCCCGCCGCCCTGTGCCGCCTAGTTCGACACCATGATGTGCTCGGCCAGATCGACCGTGACCATGTCATAGCGCGATTGCGCCAGCGTACTCGCGCCGACCTGGTGGAATCCTATCCTGAGTTGCTCCTTGTCAACGTGGATGCGCAGGTAGCCGTAATTGGTGTCGTCGTATTTCTCGAGCAACAACTGCTTCGCGGCGATCGCAGCGTGACTTGACTCCATATAATCAACCGTGCTGCCCGGATGCGGTTCTTCCGCAGGGTGCCCCTTGCTCGCTCGCACCAGCGGGTTGA
Source organism: Hyphomicrobiales bacterium (assembly GCA_027307405.1). Classification (GTDB taxonomy): domain Bacteria; phylum Pseudomonadota; class Alphaproteobacteria; order Rhizobiales; family Xanthobacteraceae; genus Pseudolabrys. The sequence continues at coordinate 19,011 of DAHUXA010000052.1, forward strand.
CGTTGTGGCCGCCATCGCCGCAAACGATGAAGGGAACGTCAATCTCGGACTTCCCGAACTTAATGATGCGGGTGTAGCGCTGATAGTTGTGCGCATGCGCTGAAAGGAACGCGTGCGGATACACGCCCTCCTGAAGGCAAATTTCGTCAATTTGCTTCAGCATGATGGCACTGCAGCCGTGATTGCCGCCTGAACCGCCCTTTTTTGGCGGGGGGGAATAGCTGTACGGCGGATGATGGGTGGCGAGCAGAACAGCACCCTTATAGTTTTCCTTCTTGATGCGCTTGAGCTGGGCGCTCAGGAACTTCAGCTGCCTGTCGTTGATGCCCGGCCATTTTCCTTCCCTGTTCGAGAGCACGCCGGGATCTTCAAGCGAGTTGCTGAATAGTCCGATGACCCGCACGAAGGGTGCGTCGAGCGTGAAATAGATGCCAGGCTGTGTCATCGACGTGCGGTGGAGCGAACCTGCTTCCGGCGTTATGACGGGCTCCTTGGCGCAAAAGTTGCGCTGGAATGTCGTCAGGGGTTCTTTGCCCTTTGGCGTTCCGGGAACGACGAACGAATCGTGGTTGCCCGGAATGGCAAGGATTGGCGCCGGATAGTTGCGGAACGGCTCGTAGAACTGGTCGTAGTAATATTGGGATTCGCCGAAGTTGTAGACGACATCGCCGAGGTGAAACAGAAACGCAGGCCTGTTGGCCTCGTCGGATTGGTTGCAGTCGAGCGTGACCTGATCGGAAACGTGCAACTCGCTGCTGTATTTGCGCACATTGGATGCGCCCGAGTCGCCGAACGCGTGGAAAATGATCTTTTTGGCGGACTGGATTTTATCCACCACCTTCGGTCCGTGATTGCTTCCGTAAGCATCCTGCAGACGAAAGAGATCATTGTCCGCAATGCGCGATTTGGGGACCTCGACGACATCCTTTTTCAGCAGCTTTTGGACTTCGTCATATGTCTTGGTGTCGCTTGGGTGTTTCGTCTGGAAGCCGGTTGGGCTCGGTGTGGCTTCCTCCTCGCTGAAGATCGGTTCGTGAAAAATCGGTTGGGGAAGTTTGGCGTGCTGCTTTGCAGGCATGGCTTCGTCTCCCATGAAAAAGGGCAATTAACTCCTACGTTCAAGGCGGAAATATTACACCTAATAGGTGTAGGGCGGATGTGAGGTAGTTCACGCGTGATCTGCGTGAACCTTATGCAGCCTCAGTCCAAAGCTGCTTCGAGGCACGTTGCGCCCCTTCTGTCAGTGACTGAAGCTTGAGCCAGACGATCTTTGTGTCGACCTGCACGCGGCCGGCAAAAGTGCCGAAGCCACAGTCGACGCCGGCAATGACATTCTCGCGGCCGACCACCGAGGCGAAATTCAAGATGCGGTCGGCGACCACCTCCGGATGCTCGACGATATTGGATGTGGAATCGATCACGCCGGGAATGATTTTCTTGCCGTCAGGAAGGCTCACCTCACGCCAGATTTTCCACTCGTGCTCGTGTCGCGCATTGGCGGCCGGGAACGAGACTGCGTGCGGGCGCGCCGAGAGCACGATGTCGATGATGTCTTTGAGCTCAACGTCGGTGTGGTGCGGTGCCATGGTCGAGCCCCAACACACGTGCATGCGCATTCTTTCCGGAGGAAGATCGCGCACGGCATGATTGAGGGCATCAACGTTGGTGGCAATGATCTTGCGGTAGTCCGCAAGCGGCAGGTCGAGATAGACCATGTGGCGCAGCATCGCGAGATCAGGACAATCAAGTTGCAGTATGAAACCGGCCTCGACGATGGCCCGGTATTCACGCCGCATCACATCGGCGAGCGCGAAAATATAATCCTCGTCGCTCTTGTAATGACGGTTCTTTAGGTAGCGTGCGATTTGCCCGGGCGAGGGCGAGGTCATGAAAATATCCTCGGTCTTGGCCCCCCACACCGCCCGCCTGGCCAGTTCGATGTCGGCCTGCGCCGCCGGCCAATCTTTCCAGTCGACCGGCCCGGAACAGGACGGCCGATGCTGGAATGGCGAGGCAAACTGTTTGAGCAGCGCGGCGAGCTCGGGAAATTCCTCGTCGCCGGTTCCCATGGGCGGTGCACTTGGTCCGTCGTAGCCGGTCAGCCGGCGCATCACGTGTACTGTGTAGTCGGTGCGGCCCTGCTCACCGTCGTTGATGATATCAAGACCGCATTCGATCTGTTTCTTGACGACGTGCTCGATCGCATCGCGCACCGCTGCCTGTAATTCGGCGCGGCGCGCACCGGGATGCTGTTCTTCAGCCAGCAACAGCTCCACGACTTTCGGCGTGCGCGGAAGGCTGCCGGTGTGGGTCGTGAGAATGCGGTTCATATTAGAACCCGCGCATCACCTCGGTGACGTGCTCGACGTTCGGCGGCGTCGTGAAGCAGTGGCCGACGAGTTTTCGCCACTCGTGGAAATCGGGAGATTCGCGGAAATCCTTGGTATGATTTTCCAGTGTCTCCCATTGCACAAACAGCCGGTAACGCTGGGGCATCTCGTGGGAGCGTTGCAAGGTCATGAACTTGCAGCCCTTGGCGCGCTTGAAAATCGGAGCAGCCTTTTTAACGCCCGCTTCGAATTCGGCTTCCATGCCGGGTTTCACGTCGATTTGCGCAATCTCGAGGATCATGTTCGGGGGCTTTCGCTGGCGGGATGGTCAAGGCGCAGCATTATGGTGCGGGGTTGCGGTTGTGGAAAGAGTGTCGCGGGCGCAGCACAGCATGAAGTGATGCGCTGCAGACCGGGACCTTTATCCGAATTTGGAACGGCCCCGGATCAGCGGTTCAGCATTCGGCCTGGCTTCATGCTGCGCCGCATCCGGGGCAAACGCGCTACCTGAACCCTATGCCCGGGCGTATCGCCCGCGGCCGAAAAATCGGTCTTTCTGGTCGTCGCTGGCCTTGTCACGGATCGATTTGAGCGTAGCGACTTGGGCGAGCGCCCGCTTGACGGCATCGCGCGCGGCAATCTTGTCCGCCCACTTCTTGATCGTTGGATATTTGGCTGGATCAATCGCAAGCAATTCGAAATTGCGCAGCCACGGCCACGCCGCGATGTCGGCGATGGTGTAGTCGTCGCCGGCCACATAAGGCCGTGTCGATAGCCGTTGTTCGTAGAGGTCGAACAGCTTGAGGACCTGAGTGCGGTAGCGGCTGGCGCTGTAGTCATGGCCGGGCCCGGCGAACTTGCTGAAATGCACGTGCTGGCCGCCCATCGGACCGACATTGGCGACTTGCAGGATCAGCCATTGCAGCGTGTCGTAGCGGGCGACCGGCTCATGCGGAATGAACTTGCCCGTCTTCTCGGCGAGGTAGATCAGGATCGCGCCCGACTCGATCACGGTATAGGGCTTGCCGCTCGGCCCGTCGCTGTCGACGATAGCGGGCACTTTCAGCAGCGGGTTGATCTTGGTGAACTCCGGTGTGAATTGCTCGCCCGCCCAGACATCAACCTGCTTGACGTTGTAGGGCAGCCCACATTCCTCAAGCATAATGAAGATCTTCTGCACATTCGGGCTGGTCAGCGCGTAAAGGTCGATCATGGGAGTGTCTCGCTTGGGGGTACCGCGGACTGCGGCGGCTCTCTATAGACGAGAACCAGCCTTTTCGGCCAGCGCTTCCGCCGCCTTGCGCAGGCAGGCAGGGCAAATGCAATCCTCGATCCAGGCTTTGGTCATCGGCAGCCGGTAGAGCTCGGCTGCGCACCAGCAATTGGCGTTGAGCCCGCATTCGAATACTGCGCCACAGCGGGCACAGGAAAGGCTGCGAGGGGACCCTGCGTTTGAGGTCGTCATGACGCGAGTCTGCGTGCGGTCG
>DAHUXA010000053.1 GCA_027307405.1 Hyphomicrobiales bacterium
TTCCCATCGTCCTGGCGGGCTCGTCCCGGCCATCTGCGTCTCTTGATCGGCGAGGTCACTAAGACGTGGATGCCCGGGCCAAGCCCGGGCATGACGCTGTAGTTTGCAGGGGGCACAGCCTCTCCGCTGTCATTGCCGGGCTTGACCCGGCAATCCATGAGGCAGCTCAGCAATGTTGGCAGTACGGATTTGCACTCGGCATCTCACCATGGATGCCGGGGACAAGCCCAGGCACGACGCTGCAGTTTGTGGCGCGGGTTTTCTAAATCCTGCGCGCGCGGGAGCGCGAGTGTACGACGCGGCGTGCTAAACATTTCTCCCGCATGCCCATACCCCCTCGCCTCCGCCGTTCATTTTTCGACCGCTCGGTGCACAAGGTTGCCCCCGAACTCGTCGGCGCAACTCTGCTCATCGATGGCGTCGGCGGCACCATCATCGAAGTCGAGGCCTACCATCACACCGACCCGGCAGCGCACTCTTACGTAGGCCGTACCGAACGCAATGCAGTGATGTTCGGTCCGGCGGGCTACGCCTACGTCTACCGCTCCTATGGCATCCACTGGTGCCTGAACTTCGTTTGCGAGCACGAAGGCAGCGCCAGCGCGGTCCTGATCCGCGCGCTTGAACCGACACAGGGTCTGGCGTCCATGCGGCGCCGGCGCGGCTTGCGCGAGGAGCGCGCACTCTGCTCGGGGCCGGGGAAATTATGCGAAGCGCTGGGTGTAACCCACAAGCATAATGGGTTGCCGCTTGACCGCGCGCCGTTCGAGCTGCGCGCGCGCCGGGAATTGCCGGACATCGTCACCGGCGCGCGTATCGGCATCACCAAGGCCGCAGAGAAGCCGTGGCGCTACGGGCTGAAGGACTCGAAGTTTTTGAGCAAGCCGTTCAAGACCTGATTCTTGATCCGGGATCGAAACCAAACTCGCGTTTGGCTTTTTCGCTCGACACAGCGCCGCCGTCCTCGGCGATGTTGTAAATGCCGGGCTTTGCCTTGGTGAGGGCGAGCAGCGTTGCCCGGGCGGCGGCGTCGATGTGAACCGACGGTACACGCGAGGCCGTCTCAGACCATGTGCCCGGTCCGTAGAAAAAGCCGTAGCGGAGCACAATGCCTTCTGGAAGCCCCAGGACCGCCTGCTCGAGCGCAGCAACTGCTTCAGCGCTGCGGCGCGCGATACCTTCTGCACCCAGATTGAGTGGATCGCTCTCGATACGCGCGCCCTCACCTGGCGCATAGGCGAATGCGACGCTCTGCGCGACCATGCGCTTAACATTCGCAGCCCGCGCCGCGGTCACGAGATTCCGCGTACCCTCGATGCGCAGGCGAGCATTACGCGCGAGACCTTCTTCGTATTGCGGCGTGCCCGGCGCAAAGGCGAGATCGGTGAGCTCATGGATGATTGCCTGAGGCGCCGCGGCTCTGACCGCGCGCGCGAGCGCATCCGCATCGAATACATCGACCATGACCGGCTCGGCGCCGAGGGCCCGCAGCGCGTCGCACTTGTCGGCTGAACGAGTGGTGCCGACGATCGCATGTCCGACTGCTCGCAGCAGCGGCGTGAGCCTTCGTCCGACTGCTCCACCCGCCCCGGCCAGAAATATTTTCATTGTGTGCTCAATAGCAGATGACGAACTCACAACCCGCCGCTGTTGGAAATTGCCGCGTGATGCGGGCGGACGCCATGTCGAACTCAAGCGTAATGGCAGCATCATGACAGCACAGAAAGGCGTGCTTGCCGTCGGGCGCAAAACCAAAGCCCATGGGCGCCTTCGGCGTGGCAAATCCGCCCAGCTGTTTCAGCCTGGCCGCATCATAGACCGCGACAAAGCTGTCGACGTGGGACGATGCACAGACATATCGCCCATCCGGCGAAACCCGCACGCGCCGTAGCTGATTGACTTCGCCGGGCGCACCTTCAATCGCAATGGTTTTGCGCAGCATTTGTGCTCGGACATCGAACACGTGGACGACGCCTTTCCAGTGCGCGCAGACAAAGAGCGTTTCGCCATCGGGCGAGACAGCAATGCCTTCGGCGCCGTGCGGGATGGCAATGGTGCCAAGCACTTTGCGAGAGGCAATATCAAGCACCGCCACCGCCTCTTTGGTCTTGAATGACGCGAACAGTTTTCCGGTTGAATGACTGATGGCGACCCAATGCGGCGAGCCGCCGATATCGATGCGGTCGACCTTCTGTGTCGTGGGGTTTATGGCCAGCACGGCATTGCCAAGCTCGGCCGTCGACCACAGCGTGCCGGAGGCATCCATCATGACGCTATGCGGCGCGATATTGGCGCCGACATCGATGGTGCTTTCGAGCGACTTCGAGGCCAGATCGACCACCGCAATTCGGCGATCGGGATCCTTGTTCTTGCCGAAGATGCCGCCACCGTAAACAGACGCATAGACCTTGCCGCCGTCCGGTGAGCGGATCAACTCGTGGGTCGAAGCCGGCATGTCGAGGTCGGCAAGATGCGCGAGCGTGCCGGCATCGAACCACTGGATTTTGTTGGCGCTCTTGGCGGTGAGCACCAGCGTCGCGCCGCCCGGACGATTGTTGGGGTCGATCATGTCGCCCTCTTCAACCGCTCCAACGCTTCGGCGATCTTGGCTTTGCGGCTGAGCGCTTCCTCGCGCTTTTCTTTTTCCTCTTCGACAACCTCTTCCGGCGCGCGCGCCATGAAATTCGGATTGTTAAGCTTCGCGTCCACACGCGCGATATCTGCGTCAGCCTTCTGCATTTCCTTCGCGAGGCGCGCACGTTCGGCGGCAATATCGATCACGCCCTTGAGCGGCAATGCCGCGACTTCGCCGCGCACGACGAGCTGGACCGAACCTTGCGGCGCCGTTTGTGCGGATGAAATCTCGGACACTCGCGCCAGCCGCTTGATGAACTCGGCCCAGCGCTCGCCGCGTGCTTTGGTTTCTGCGGCGGCGCCTGTAAGCACCAACGGGATAGCCACGGTGATGTTCATCTCGGCGCGAATAGATCGAATGGCGGTGACGAGATCGATCACCCAGCCGATCTCAGCCTCGGCCTTGTCGTCGGTGAGGCCCGTGAGCGTTGGCCACTCACTCAGTGCCAGCAGCGCACCATGCTTGCCGGTCACCGCCCACAATTCCTCGGTGATGAATGGCATAAATGGCTGAAGCAATTTGAGGATTGCATCGCGCGCCCAGGCCACCATCGCTTGCGTTTCGCTCTTGGCCGGCCCATCCGGCCCTGTCAGCAGAGGCTTTGCCAGCTCCAGATACCAGTCGCAATAGATGTTCCAGACGAAACGGTAGACCATGCCGGCCGCGTCGTTGAAACGATACGCCTCGATCGCTTCGGTGACCTCGGCGACAGCCTTCGCCGTTTCGTGCGCGATCCACCGGTTGAGCGTTTCTTTCGCAGACTTCGGATCGAACTTTTCGACCGTGGCGCAGCCATTCATCTCCGCAAAGCGCGCGGCGTTCCACAGCTTGGTCGCGAAATTGCGATAGCCCTCGACGCGCTGCGTGGACAGCTTGATGTCGCGCCCTTGTGCCGCCATGGCAGCGAGCGTGAACCGCAACGCGTCGGCACCATAGTCGTCGATCAACGCCAGCGGATCGATGATGTTGCCTTTCGACTTCGACATCTTGGCGCCGCTGGCGTCCCGAACCAGCGCGTGGATGTACACATCGTGGAACGGCACCACGTCTTCCAACGGAGCGTCAGGGCGCTCCTTTTGCATGAAATGGAGACCCATCATCATCATGCGTGCGACCCAGAAGAAGATGATGTCGAACCCCGTCACCAACGTTGATGTCGGATAAAAGCGCGCAAGCTCCGGCGTCTTGTCTGGCCAACCCAAGGTCGAAAACGGCCATAGCGCCGATGAGAACCAGGTATCGAGCACGTCTTCGTCGCGCTTGAGCGCGGTCTTCTTGCCGTAATGCTTGTCTGCTTCGGCCTGCGCATCGGCCTCCGTCAGTGCGACGAAAGCTTTGCCGTCAGGCCCGTACCACGCCGGAATCTGATGCCCCCACCAGAGCTGGCGCGAGATGCACCAGGGCTGGATGTTTTCCATCCAGTCGAAATAGGTCTTCTCCCAGTTCTTGGGAACGAACCTGGTTTTGCCCGCACGCACGGCGGCGATCGCGGGTTTCGCAAGCTCCTTCGCATTGACGTACCACTGGTCAGTCAAAAACGGCTCGATCACCGCGTTTGAGCGGTCGCCGTGCGGGACGACGTGCGACTGCGGCTCGATCTTTTCGACCAGTCCTTTTTCTTCCAGCCGCGCCAGAATTGCCTTGCGCGCGGCGAAGCGGTCCGTGCCGTGCATCGCAAGAGTGGCGTCCAGATCGGCTGACTTTTGCACGCCGTCGACGAACTCGGCGTTGTCTTTCAGTTGAAGTTTCGCTTCGACGCTGAAGATATTGATCTGTGGCAGGTTATGCCGCTTGCCGACCTCGAAATCGTTGAAGTCGTGCGCCGGCGTGACCTTCACCGCGCCGCTGCCCTTCTCCGGATCGGAATAGTCGTCGGCAATGACCGGAATCTTCCGGCCGACCAGTGGCAGGATCAGATTCTTACCAACCAGCTTCTTGTAGCGGTCATCGTCGGGATGCACCGCGATCGCGGTATCGCCCAGCATGGTCTCGGGCCGTGTGGTGGCGACTACGATGAAGGTCGAGGGATCATTCGAATCGAATTTTTTGTCCTCGACCGGATAGCGCAGGTACCAAAGGTGTCCCTTGGTTTCGACCTGCAGCACCTCGAGATCGGAAATGGCGGTGAGCAGCTTGGGGTCCCAGTTGACCAGCCGCTTGTCTTTGTAGATGAGCCGCGTGCCGTCCGGCAGCTTCGTGTTATAAAGTTCTACAAAAACTTTAAGAACGGCCCGCGAGAGCCCCTCGTCCATGGTGAAGCGCTCACGTGACCAGTCGCACGAAGCGCCCAGCCGTTTGAGCTGATTGACGATGATTCCACCGCTCTCGGCCTTCCATTCCCAGACGCGTTTGAGGAACGCCTCGCGTCCCATCTCGCGGCGGCCCTTCTCCTGACGTTCCATGAGCTGGCGCTCGACCACCATCTGCGTTGCGATGCCTGCATGGTCGGTGCCGGGCTGCCAGAGCACGTCCTTGCCGCGCATGCGCTCGAACCGGCACAGGATGTCCTGGAGCGTGTTGTTGAGCGCATGGCCCATATGCAATGAGCCGGTCACGTTCGGCGGCGGAATGACGATAGAATAAGCCTTCGCGCCGGCACGCTCGGGCCGGCCGGCGCGGAAAGCGCCCGCCTGCTCCCAAGTCCGGTAGATGCGGCCCTCGACGTCCGAAGGCTGGTAGGTCTTATCGATCGTCATCGTGTTAATCAGGACCTCACCGCGGATTCCACTTCACCTCTCCCACAGGGAGAGGGAGCGCGCCGTGCTCGTGGCATTGCTTCATTCCAATCCAATCGCGCGGTAGAAAGCCCGCCGAGCCCGCCGGAGTCAACTTTGCACAGCCCCCCACGACCGCCACGCGGCAGTGCGACAAGCGCAATCACGCTGTTGGCGGTCGCGTCCTTCGCCAGCCAGTCGATGGTGCGGGTGTCGGATTCGCTATTGCCGCAGATATCCGCCGACCTCGGGGTCAGCGTCGGCGCCGCCTCGATCGTGGTCACCGCCTATGCGCTGGCGCACGGTTCGGTGCAGCTCATCATCGGCCCGGTGGGCGACCGCTTCGGCAAATATGCCTGCGTCATCGCAGCCTCCGCGATGTCAGCCGTGCTGGTGGCGCTGTGCGGGCTCGCCGGCTCGCTGCCGGCGCTGGTGGCCGCGCGGCTTGCCTGCGGCCTGGCGGCAGGCTGGATCATTCCGCTGGCCATGGCTTTCCTCGGCGACGTTATCCCCTATGAACGCCGCCAGCAGGTGCTTGGCAGCTTCCTGTCCGGACAAATCCTCGGCCAGCTGTTCGGCCAGGCCGCCGGCGGCGTTCTCGGCGACTTCTTCGGATGGCGCCGCGTATTCTTTTTTCTCGCCGCGCTCTTTGCGATTGCAACCATCGCAATGCTGATCGAATTTTTCCGCAATCCGATCACGCATGCTGGCCACGCCACCGCCACCCGCTCGCGCGGCTTCGTCACCGACTATGCCGCCGTGCTGCGCGCGCCATGGGCGCGCACCGTCATCGTGCTGGGATTCATCGAGGCTGCCTTCATGTTCGGCGCTTTCGCTTATGTCGGCGCCGATTTGCATTTGCGTTTCGGCGTGAATTTCGCTGTCGTCGGGCTGTTCGTCGGCGCCTTCGCGATCGGCGGGTTGATCTACAGCCTTTCGGTGCGCCAACTGGTGCACCGTTTTGGCCAGATCGGACTCGTCGCCGGTGGCGGCGCCATGCTCGCACTCGCCTACCTGACGATTGCCTTCACGTCACACGTCTATCTTGCACCCTTCGCGATCACCGGCATCGGCCTTGGCTATTACATGCTGCACAACACGCTGCAGACCAACGCCACGCAGATGACGCCGGCAGCGCGTGGTACGGCGGTCGCGATTTTTTCCTCCGCACTTTATTTCGGGCAAACATTGGGCGTTGCAATCAATGCAACGATCTTCGACCGCTACACTGCGGTGCCGGTCTTTGTGATCGCGGCCACAGGCTTGCTGGCGCTCAGTCTCTGGTTCGCGCGCTTGCTCAAGCAACGGCGCGATGCGGTCGTGTAAGTCTAAGTCCACCCTCTGCGGATCAAAGCCCGCGCATGACATGGCTGTGCGCGCTTTCGCGGGGTTGAGCGGAATTTACAGTTTACGGCCGGCCGCGTGAAACGCGTTCGATTTCCGCGCGCACGATACGCTCGACCAGGCCCGGCAGATTGTCATCGAGCCACGACTTGAGCATGGGTCGCAGCATTTCCTTGACCAGATCCTCAAGCGTCCGCGCGTTCTGCCCGATCACGGTATGCGCGAGCGTGTTGAACGCGCTGTCGACCGCAGCGATGGTGTCGTTTGAAATCAGCGCGCGATCCGGCGCGGGCGGCGGCGGCGCAGGCCTGTTGCTGAATACGACGTCGGATGTCCCGTCGATAGTGCGGAAACTCGGTGCTGGCCCCGGCGATGGCATTGCCGCAGCTTCCATCGACTCGGTCAGGTCGAACACTTCGGCGGCGGGCGGGGCGGCGGGTTGAGATGTCATTGGTTTTGCTGCCGGTGTCGGTGTCGCTTTGGGCGGCCCATCGAGTTCCGCCAGCATGGCGTCAATGTCGTCCTGGCTATTGGCCGCCGCTGCCGGCGTTGGCGCAACAGGTTTGGGCGCAGCTGGCGCCGGCGCTGCCGGTTTCGATGGCGGCACAGGCGTGGCCGGACGGGCGGAAGCAGCTGCTACCGCGGGCTGTTTGGATGGCGCGGCGGTTTCGGGCGCCTTGGCGGGTTTGGTTGCGTCGTCGTCGGCAATGATACGCCGGATGGAGGCAAGAATTTCCTCCATCGACGGCTCTTGCGCCTTCGCCGTTTGCGTCATTCCCTAAAAATCCCGACACACTCCCTACGTTCCACGCCACGATAGCTCACGCATCGCCGACGCGAATCGTTGTTGCATACCGTTTATACGCCAGACGAGGACGTGTTTGGCAGATGGAAAGTCGTGGCCGCACAATGAACTGTGGACACGGGACAGCAAAATCAAGGCTTGATTCGAATCACCGTCCGTCTGGGGTGCGCACGCCGGCCCAGGTATCGCGCACCTGCTGGTAGTGCACGTTGGAGTCATAGACCGGCACCCGCAGGGCCAGCACTTGCGGCGACAGCCGGCCGACGGCTGCGAGCAGCGTGTAGGACGCCACCACCCGGTCGCGCTGCGCGCTCACCAGCGCCACCCGCGCATTCACCAGTTCCTGCTGCGCGTTGAGGACGTCGAGCGTGGTGCGCTGGCCAACGCGCGCTTCCTCGCGCACGCCGTTGAGCGCAATTTCAGAAGCCTGCACCTGCGCCTGCGTCGCCTCGATATTGGCCTTCGACGCCTCAAGCTGGCCCCACGACTGCACCACGGTCTGCCGCACCTGGTCGCGCGCGACGTCGAGATTAAGCCGCTGCTGCCCGAGCGTCTCCTTGGCCTGCCGGATCAAAGAATATTCCGCGCCCCCCTGGTAGATCGGAACGCTGAGCTGGCCGAGCACCGAGGCGTTGAAGGTCTTGAGCTGCAGCAGGCCGATCTCGTAGCTCTGCTGCACATTGCCTTGCAACGACAGCGTCGGATAAAGCGCGCCTTCCGCCACCTTCACCTGCAACAGCGCGGCATCGACATTGTATTGCGCGTTGGTCACCGCCGGATGCGTTCCAGTCGCAACCCCGACCGACTGCGGCAGATTGGGCGGCGAGAAGCGGTCAACCGGGGAACCCGGCGTGAGCTTGCCCGGCTCAACCCCGATCACCTGCCGATAGGTCGCAACCGAGGCCTTGTAGATTGCCTCCGCGCTCAGCACCTGCGAGCGCCCGGAGGCAAGCCGTGATTCCGATTGCGCGACGTCGGTGCGCGTCACCTCGCCGACGTTGAAGCGGTCGCGCGTCTGGCGCAGCTGTTCCTGCAACACCTCGACGTTGCGCCGTTGCAAGTCGAGGATCGCCCCGTCGCGCAACAGGTTCATATAGGCCGTCACCGCGTTGAGCAGCACCGTCTGCTCGGCCACCCGCAACTGTTCGCGCGCGGCCTGCACCTGGCTCTCCGCCTGGCGGGTTTTGTTGGAGGTCTGGAAGCCGTTGTAGAGCGTCTGCGTCGCCGTGATGCCGAAGTTGCTCGGCGTCATGTTGCCCGACAGTTGCGAATAGTTCGCGTTGATGGTCGACGAGCGCGTGGTCGTGTCCAAATATTGCTGGCCGATCGAGCCGTTCACGCTCACCTTCGGCCGATAGCCCGACAAAGCCTGCGGCACGCCTTCATCAGTTGCGCGCACCGAAGCGCGCTGCGAATTCAATGACGGATTGTTCTGATACGCTAGGACCAGCGCCCCTTCCAGCGTGTCGGCGCGCGCCGGCAGAAACGCGAATGGCCATCCGGCACATGCGATCGTGCCGATCGCAAGCCCCCGCGCCCATCTGCCCGGACCCCTACCCGCCATCCCGAATCCCGTCCCACCACGCGACTGACATGTTTTGCCAGATTCGCGTTCGTGCCACCTTAAGGAACAGGCGAACCATAGGCGCGCTGGGCCGGGGATAAAACCCCCCGAGGCCTTTTCCCGCCCAAATTGGCGAGAACTGGTGGTATTTCCGCAACGTTCGGGAGGCAAGACCGCAATCAGAAGGCGAATGCGGGGGGCTTTGCAAAGCCTGGCAAAACGGCCGCATTGGCGTCGAAAATCGGGCGGCCACCCAATTCCTGGCCACTTCGGCAATAAAGCATCGCCTTGGCGCCTGGACCGCCACCAAGGACGCAAACCAGCCGCCCCCCATCCCTGAGCTGGTGTAAAAAGGCCTGCCGCGCGACCTCGGTAGCACCCTCAAGCAGGATGACGTCGTAGGGCGCGGCCTTCGGCCAGCCGCTGGTCAGCGGGCCGCTCACAACTGTCACGTTTGGCTGCGCCGCGAGCGCCGATTTTGCCGCCCGGGCAAGGTCGGTATCCTCATCGAGCGCAACCACCTCGCCGGCCAGGCGGGCAAGCACTGCCGCGGCGTAGCCAGTGGCACAACCGACGTCCAAAACCCGATCGCTGGACGCGATGTCGGCGGCATGGATCAGCTTCGCGAGCACCATCGGCTTGAGCAGACGGCGGGCGCCTGCCTTGCCGACGGGGAGATCAAGATCGAGGTAAGCAAGGCCGGCAGAGTCCGGCGGCACGAAGTTCTCGCGCGCAATTTCAAGCATCGCGGACTGAATGCGCAGATCGGTGACATCGGCGGTACGGACCTGACCATCCACCATGTTGCGGCGGGCGGCGGCGAAATCGATCATCATGGTCCTCGACTGAAAGCAGCAGGTGCGGAAGGCGGATTCTTGTGCGGCAATGAGGGGCAAAACGCAAGGTTCCGCCTGCGATTGTCGTCAGGCTTTCGCTCCTATATAGGCTTGGGCACCCGACGCCCTTTTTCCCGCGATTGGCCACGTGGCGGAGTGGTGACGCAGCGGACTGCAAATCCGTGCACGCCGGTTCGATTCCGGCCGTGGCCTCCAACCTTCGCGCCAGCGGCAGGCGGGGCCTTCATCCTTTCCAAAGGGGTTTGGCTTTGTTATAGGCGCGTTGCCGTAGCACCGGCATGTTCCCCGGTAGCTCAGTGGTAGAGCAACCGGCTGTTAACCGGTTGGTCGCTGGTTCGAATCCGGCCCGGGGAGCCAAGTTTTCCATGCACTGCTGCGAAAACAAATCCGGCCGCATGTTCGGATTTTTTGGGCAACATTTTTGTTCGTAGTGTTGTGGCACCTCGCATGACGAACGCGAGAGGCGTCTCAGCGTTATTCGGTCGCTTTCGCTAATGCGACTGTGGCGACTGCATTCGCCAAAGAGTTCGGCCACCGCCAAATGACCTGAGGAGAAGCACAAAATGAGACAGCTCGCAAAAATGCTGCTCCTCCTCGCCCTTGCAGGTTGTTCATCAACTGACTGGTTTCATCAGCAGGAACCAATCAAGCCTGCGGCCCCGACAACCGAGGTCGTTCCTCAGCAGGCCGCCCCCCGGGGCAATTTGTCCCCAGCAGCGGGCGCCGCTGCTCCCCCGGGAGCAACCGAAAGCGCAGGCGAACTGATGGAATGCGTGACGCAATCCTGCAAAATCAATTGCTCTCCAAAAGTGGCAGCACGATTCCGCCCAAAATGGTGCGTGAATTTTAAGGAACCGACTGAGTAGCCTCCAGCGCTGTCCTTTCACGCTGCCGGCACGTCTTGCCGAGTTTCTTCGCGGCCTTGAGATGGCGGAATTGCAAAAATTATTCCCAAGCGATGCGCGCGTCGATGGTCACGGCGAGAACCGCAAAACGAAACAAAGCCGCCGAGCGGAATGGGGTTACGCCCGACGGCTTCGCACTTGGAGGTTGGACAGCAGGGGACTGCTGCCCAATGTAACGCTACGCCCCTACGCAGGTGTTGCAAGAAAACGCGTGCGTTAAGCTAAAGTATCAACCTTAAATTTCGACGCCGCCCGCTTGCGTCTCCACCGAGGAGAGCCACACTGTTTTTTTCAAAGGGTATTTCTTAGGGCGTCTTCTTACACGGCCAAGTCGCTCGAAGGGCTTCAAGAGCCAATGCAATAAAATTCTCTTGCTCGCGCGCGGGCCGGCCATCGATATACTTCATGACGATTGCGACAGCTTGCCCGGTTGATGCTCTAGGCGCACATATGCCTACAGGTTTGCCCGCATAGACCAGTGCTTCCACGATTCCGCTGCATTGGCCTTTTCGCGAAGCAGGGCCTACGAATTCCTGGCAACTCGGCATGATGAAGCTGGCCGAGGTCTCACCACTTTGGGCGAAGGCCGTTTCGCCGCATATTGTCAGCGCCGCGATGAGAGCGATGCTACGCAAAAACTGAAACATGACGCCCCCCGACGCCCCAGCTTCGGACACGCCTATACTCTTACCTCAATCAGACCGGGTGGTCTTCAGCGAAATGACGAGGCCGACCTCGGCTTCATTGGCCTACGAGCCAAATAGCATCAATAATAAAAGAGGCTATCAAGTAAATTATTACGACCCCTATTCCGCATATTAAGGCCACAACGGAAAGCGCCGCCTGAATACACCGCGTACATGTCGGATAACGGGATGGCGATGATCGCGACGAGAAATACAATCAAGTAATCGATGATGACAATCATCGCCGTCGCCGCACGCGAGCCGCACAAGAACCGTCGGGGGTTGCTATTTAACCGCGCATCGGCATGGAAGAACGGTGGAGCTTCGTACGCTACTCGGTCCCCACCCCACCGTTCCCCGCCACAAGAGCCGACGCCGAAACGGCATCAGCTATGGGAAATCCGGTTGCCCGGCCCCACGGACATATTCCTAGCTAATGGGTCGCTAAGGATCGGTTACCGCTTCGCCAGCCGAGCGGACTCCTCGCGCATAGCCTTTTTATGATGGTTGACCGTCCACGTCGTCATCCAACAGCACACGCTGCGCAGCGCCGTCGACATCGCTGTATTGACCGCTGCGCAGCGCCCACAGAAACCCGAACAAGCCCAACAGCCCCAGCCCCAGCGCCATCGGCACCAGATAGATCAGCACGTTCATGACGGGCCTCCTGTCCGTGCGCGCAGCGCATTCAGGGTCACCAGCAGCGACGATCCCGACATCGCCAAGGCGGCGATCAGCGGGGTCACTGCGCCGGCAATGGCGATCGGCACCGCAATGGCATTGTAAATCGCCGCCAGCCAAAGATTCTCCGTCATAAGCGTACGCGCACGGCGAGCAATCGCGATAGCGTCCAGCACAGGCTTGAGCCGCTCGCCCAGGAAGACCGCGTCGGCCTGCGCCTGCGTCACATCGGTGGCGGAAATCGGCGACAGCGATACATGCGCAGCAGCGAGCGACGGTGCATCGTTGAGGCCGTCACCAACCATCAGCAGGCGGCGTCCCTGCGCCTTCCATTGTTCGATGTAGGCAATCTTTTCTGCGGGTTTGAGGCCGCCCTGCCAATGTTCGATACCAAGGGCGCGCGCGATCGGCGCCACCGCCTCGACGCGATCGCCGGAGAGGATTCGCAGGTCGAGCCCGCGCCCGCGCAGCGAGTTTACGACATCAATTGCGTCAGGACGGAGCTTCTGAGCAATCGCGATGATGTCAAAGCGTTTGCCGTGGCGAAAACAGATCGTTGAGGCATTTGACAGATTTGCCGCCACCACATCGCAAAATTCCGCGCTTCCAAGACGCGCCTCAATGCCATCAATGATCGCGCGCACGCCCTGCCCCGCCTCTTCTACTGCGCAATCATACGGAGCTCGCATCGCTGCCTCGCGTGACAACGCGACCGCGAGTGGATGCCGGCTCGACAACGCCAGCCGCGCCGCCTTTTGCAGCAGATCAGGGTCGAGAGACGTTGCGTTGGCGACGCGCGGCTCCGGCATCGTGAGGGTTCCGGTCTTGTCGAAGATAACGGTATCCACGTCGGCCAGCCGCTCGATGGCATCACCGGCGCTGAGGATAACGTTATTGCGAAACAGCGCGCCAGAAGCGACCACCTGCACGGCGGGAATTGCAAGCGCCAGCGCGCATGGGCATGTAATAATAAGGACGGCGATCGCCGTCACCACCGCGTCGTGCACGCTCGCGCCGGCAATCAGCCAGCCGGCCAAAGTTAGTGCGGCGGTCAGATGAACGACCGGCGCATAGACCCGTGACGCGCGATCGGCGAGCCGCATGGTTCGCGACTTGGCGCTTGCCGCCTTTTCCAACAACTTTTCGATTTCGTCGATGAGCGCAGATCCGCTGGCCGCGGTCACTTTCAACGTGAGCGCGCCGGAATAATTCGTGCTGCCGGCGTAGACTCTCGCGCCAGCGCTGATCTTGCGGCGCGCCGTTTCACCGGTGATCAGACTCTCGTCGATCTCGGAAGCTCCGTTAATTATTGCCCCATCGGCTGGCACACGTTCGCCAGGCTTCACCAGCAACCGATCGCCGGCTTTGAGCGCCGCCACCGGCACGCTCACCAGCTCGTCGCCTGTAAAGCGATGCGCGGTTTCCGCCTTCAAGGCCGCAAGGTTGCCGGCAACCGCGCGCGTCTTGCGGCGCATGGCGTGGTCAAGCGTGCGCCCGATCAGCAAAAAGAACAGCAGCATGATGGCTGAATCGAAGTAGGCGTGCGTCGCGTGATTGGCCGTTTCCACCAGCGACATGCCAAGCGCAAGAACAACGCCGAGCGAGATCGGCACGTCCATGTTCAGCGAATGTGCGCGCAGTGCGCGCCAGGCGCTTGCAAAGAACGGCTGCCCGGCATAGGCCGCAGCCGGCAGCGCGATCAGCGCCGACGCCCAATGGAAAAAGTCACGCGTCTCCGGAGTAATGTCGGTGACGTTGCCCGACCAGACCGACACCGACAACAGCATGATATTCATGGCTGCGAAGCCGGCGACTGCGAGACATCGCGTAAGTCGCCGTGCCTCGGCGGCCTCTTCCTGTTCGGCACGCAGCGGCACGAATGGATGGCCGTGGTAGCCGCTTTTTTCGAGCACTTCGAGAATTTGCGCGGGTTTCACCGCGCCGTCGGCCCAGGCCACGTGCAGCCGGCGATTGGTGAAATTGAGCCGCGCTTCGGTCACGCCCGGAAGACTTTTCACCGCATTTTCGATCCGTCCGATGCAGGCGCCACAGGAAATGCCGTCGACGGCAAGCTCCATGCCGAGCGTGCCGTCGCCGGCTGGCTTGGCGTAAAGCGAGAGGTCGAGTGTTTCAGGCATAGTCAACTCTTGTTGTTACTAGCGCAGCGTCACCCGGCTCCGCGAACGGAAGACGCGCTGCTCGTCGCGGTAAAGATCAACAATCAGCTCCCACTGGCCAGGCTGCGCTTGCGCTGTGCCATGAAATTGGCCGGCGGCAGTGCGCCCCAACACGATCACATGGTCGAGCTGTTCATTGGCCGGATGCGCAAGCCGCGCTTGCGCGGTGAGACCAGTAACCGGCGCGTCTTTGGCGTCGCGTGCGGAAATATCAAGGATAGTTTGGCCAGTACTATTGCGCGCGAGCTTACCGCTGACCTGCCAATGCAAAGCCTCCTGCTGTTCTGCCGCAGCGACGTCCTGCTTGAACATCAGGCCAGCTTTATAGGAACTGGAGGTCTCCACGCCGCCAAAGGTCGAGGTCGCCGCTTTGACCATCACCGCGTTGACCGCGAATACCACGCCAAAAAAGCCCAGCAAACAGAACAGCACGTGCTTGCCAGTCAATTCACGCGTCTTGCGAGGAACGCTCACTGGCGGCCTCCCCTCATGGTCCGAAGAAGTGGTCGCGCATTTCAGCCACCTCCCCTGAATTGATGTCGATCAGCTTGAACAGGATCGAGGTCGATGGCGCAGGCGGCGTGGCACTGTAGTCAGTCACCACGACCCGCACTTCCTTGGTCTGATCGGGGCCGACCGAGACCAGCTGCCGCCCATCGGCGCGCGGCGGCACGCCAACGAAATCCACCAAGGTTGAAGGTAGGCCGTCGACGCTGACAATAAAGTCGCGATACTTGAGTTGTTTGTTGACGATGCGAATGGTGTAGCCATTGCGAAGCGCGCCGTCGGACAGCCGCACATACATCGGATTACGGTCGTGGATGACGCTAATGCCTTCGCTGTCGCGAGTGGCGAGCGTGTAGAGCATGATGCCGCCGACCACAACGATAATTGCGGCATAAAGCACGGTGCGCATACGCACCAGTTTGTAGAAAGCCTGCTTGCCCTCCAAGCGCTGCTTGATGTTGAGATCGGTGTCGTAGGCGATCAGCCCGGTCGGGCGGCCAAGCTTGGTCATGATGACATCGCAAGCGTCGATGCACAGCCCGCACTGGATGCAGCCGAGATCGGCACCGCCGCGGATATCGACGCCGGTCGGGCAAACATGGACGCATTGCAGGCAGTCGACGCAATCACCGGCCGGCTCGCCGTGCGCGCGCAATTGTTCGGCTTTCTTGGCCGAGCAGCGCGGCTCGCCACGATCGTAGCGGTAGGTGACGTTGAGCGCGTATTCGTCGGTGAGCGCGGCCTGGATGCGCGGCCAGGGGCACATATAGAGACAGACCTGCTCGCGCATGTGACCGGCAAGCGAATAGGTTGTGACGGTGAGGATGCCGATCCAGGCGTAGGCAACAAATGGTGCCTCGCCGGTGGCAAGTTCCTTCACCAATGTCGGCGCGTCGGCGAAATAGAGCACCCAGGCACCGCCGGTCCACCAGGCTACCATCAGCCAGAGGAAATGCTTCACGCCCTTGCGGGCGTAAGTGCCTACTGTCCATTTGCGCACGTCGCGCTGCATGTGCTCGCGCCGGTCGCCTTCTACGAAACGTTCGATCGCGAAGAACAGATCGGTCCATACGGTCTGCGGGCAGAGATAGCCGCACCAGACGCGGCCCGCGACCGCGTTCATCAAGAACAGCAGGATCGCCGCCAGGATCAGCAGGCCAGTGAGGTAATAAATCTCCTGCGGCCAGATCTCGATGAAAAAGAAATAGAACCGCCGGTTAGGGAAATCGATCAGCACCGCCTGCGACGGTGCGTTCGGCCCGCGATCCCAGCGCACGAAGGGCAGCAGGTAATAGATGCCGAGCGTTACGATCAGCACCGCCCATTTGATGCGGCGGAACGTGCCGTGCACGCTCTGCGGATAGATCTTGCGCCGAGGTGCATAGAGCGGAATGTCATCGTCCGGCGGCGCGCCGCCCACTTCCGCCTCGGCTACCAAATGCGCAAGAGCCGGCGCGCCTGGCGCCGGCTGAGCGAGCGACATGGTGCGGACCTGTGCCGTCATTTTTCTCCGCCGCCGAGTGTATGCACGTAAACAGTGAGCGCCTTGATGGTCGACTCGCTCAGGCGGCCGCCCCACGCCGGCATCACGCCACCGCGGCCATTCTGGATGCCTTGCATGATGGTTGCCTTGTCTGGTCCGTAGAACCAGATCCTGTCGGTCAAGTTTGGCGAACCGAGCTCCCGATTGCCCTTTCCTTGAGGCCCGTGGCACACCGCGCAATTGTCGGCGAACACTTTCTTGCCAAGTGCGAGATCGACGCCGGGCTCGGTGGAAAGGCCCGACAGCGAGCGCACATAGTCTGCCACCGCTGAGATCTCGTTGGCTTTCAAGACATTGTCACGGCCAAAAGCGGGCATATTGCCTTGGCGTCCTTTGTCATCACCTGCGCGCGCACCGTGCCGGACGGTCTGCTCGATTTCGGCGAGCTTGCCGCCCCAAAGCCAATCGTCGTCATTGAGATTGGGATAGCCCTTCGCACCACCGCCGCCGGCCCCGTGACAAGGCGCGCAATTGTCGGCGAAGGCTACCCTTCCCTGCGCGCGGGCGAAGTCAAGCAGCTGTGGATCGGCGGCGATCTCGGCAAGCGAAGCTGTGGCAAGCTTGTCCATCATTGGGCCGCGCTGGCGTTTGAGCTCATCGAGGTCCGCCACGACAGCACTACGCGTGTGCCAACCGAACACGCCTTGCGTGGAATTGGTCAGCAACGGCCAGGCCGGATAGACGATCCAGTAGCCGATCGACCAAACAATGGTGATGTAGAACAGCCACAGCCACCAGCGCGGCAGCGGCGTGTTCAGCTCACGCAATCCGTCCCATTCGTGTCCGGTCGTGGGGGTGCCGGTCAGCGCATCTATTTCTTTTCGTTCCTCGGCCACCGTCAATCCTCCCGCAGCGGGATGTGCGCCGCTTCATCGAACTGTTTCTTGCGTGAAGGCCACAGCGCGTAGACCAGCACCATGGCAAAGATGACGACGAAATATGCGAGGCCCCAGGTCTGGGCGAACTCGGCCACGGCTTGATAGGTTGGATCCATTGCGCTCACCGGATGTTGGCTTTGTCGTCATAGAGCTTGAAGTCGACCTGCGTGCCGAGCATCTGCAGATAGGCGATCAATGCGTCAGCTTCGGTGATACGGGTCGGGTTGCCGTCGAAATCGCGCGCATTCGTCTTGGGGTAGCGCTTGATGAGATCGGCAGCCTCAGGACTGTCATTGGTGGCTTGCGCCACCACATCGGCGTCGGCCTTAGCCACCATGTCCGGCGTATAGGGCACACCGAGCAGCGCCTGCACCTTCAGATCCTGCGCGATATGAGCGAAATCGAGATCCGTATCCGCCAGCCACGAATAGTCGGGCATCACCGAACCAGGCACGACCAAGCGGGGATTCTTCAAATGGTCGCGGTGCCAGTCGTCGGAATATTTGCCTCCGACCCGGGCGAGATCCGGACCGGTACGCTTGCTTCCCCACTGGAATGGCTTGTCGTACATGCTCTCGGCTGCGAGCGAATAGTGGCCATACCGTTCGACCTCGTCACGCAGCGGGCGGATCATCTGCGAGTGGCAGAGGTAACAACCTTCCCGCACATAGATGTTGCGGCCCGCGAGCTCAAGCGGCGTATAGGGACGCACGCCATCGACCTTTTCGATCGTATTCTTCAGATAGAACAGCGGCACGATCTCCACGAGACCGCCGATCGCGATCACGATCAGAATGCCGATGACAAGGACGATCGAGTTTTTCTCGAAGATAGCGTGTCTTGACCAGAACGACATGGACGTCCCCCGCCTATTCCGCCGGCGCCAGCCTGAGGCCGGCAGGCGCGGCGGAGACCGCCGAGTTCACGGTTTTCCAGAGATTGAAAGCCATCAGCAGTGCGCCGGCGAGGAAGAGCAGACCACCGAGCGCGCGGATCACGTAGAAGGGATGCATCGCTTCCACCGTCTCCACGAAGGAATATTCGAGGAAGCCGAGGCTTGTATAAGCGCGCCACATCAGGCCTTGCAGAATGCCCGACACCCACATCGCGCTGATGTAGAGCACGATGCCGATGGTCGAGATCCAGAAATGCCAATTGACCAGCTTGAGCGAATAAAGCGGGCGGTTCCACAGCCAGGGGATCAGGCAATAGAGCGCACCGAATGAGATGTAGCCGACCCAACCGAGCGCGCCGGAGTGCACATGACCGATGGTCCAATCGGTGTAATGCGACAGCGAGTTGACGATTTTCACCGACATCATCGGCCCTTCGAAGGTCGACATGCCGTAGAACGCCACCGACACCACCATCATGCGCAGCACCGGATCGGTGCGCAGTTTGTCCCAGGCACCGGACAGCGTCATGATTCCGTTGATCATGCCGCCCCATGACGGCATCCAGAGCATGATCGAAAAAGTCATGCCGAGCGTCTGTGCCCAATCGGGCAATGCCGTGTAATGCAGGTGATGCGGGCCGGCCCATATGTAAAGAAAGATCAGCGACCAGAAGTGAATGATGGACAGGCGGTACGAATAAACCGGCCGATCGGCGCGCTTCGGGATGAAATAGTACATGATGCCGAGGAAGCCCGCGGTGAGGAAAAAGCCGACCGCGTTGTGGCCGTACCACCACTGCACCATGGCGTCCTGCACGCCCGACCAGACGATGTAGGATTTCGGCGAGAACAGCGACACCGGCACTGATGCGTTGTTGCCGAGATGCAGAACCGCAATGGTGACGATGAAGGCGAGATAGAACCAGTTAGCAACGTAGATGTGCGGCTCGGTTCGCCGCATGATGGTGCCGAGGTACACAAGGAAATAGACGACCCACACCACCGTCAGGAAAAGGTCGGAGTACCATTCCGGCTCCGCGTATTCCTTCGACTGGGTGATACCGAGCAGATAGCCCGTGCCGGCTATGACGATGAAGAAGTTGTAGCCAAGCACTACGAACCACGGCGCAATTTCACCAACAAGGCGCGCGCGGCACGTGCGCTGCACGACATAGAGCGAGGTCGCAATCAGGACGTTGCCGCCGAACGCAAAAATCACCGCCGAAGTGTGCAGCGGCCGCAGACGGCCGAAGGTGATCCAGGGCAGGTCAAGATTGAGAAATGGAAAGGCCAACTCGAGCGCGATGTAGAGTCCGACCGTAAAACCGGCGATGCCCCAGAAGACGGCGGCGACGCTGGCGAATTTCACGGGGCCCATATTGTAATTGGGCTTGCCGTCGACGGTCAGCGGCGTTTCGATTGGCCGCTCGTAGTACCGATTGATGATGGCAAATACAGCCGCAGTGCTGGCAGCCGTAAATAGATACGCGTGGAACGCAAATTCCGGCGTATAGGCCTTTGCAGCAACGACAATCGACAGCAATGCCAGACCGACGAAAGCAAGTGCCGATCCCCCCTCGCCGATCGTCATCGTTTTTCGGGCAGTGAGCAGATTTGCCATAGTGTCGTTCCGTTTCTGGCTGGTCGGGGAAAAGACCGGGGCCTGTTTATGTCGACCAGAATCCGGAACGCTTCTTTGATACAGGTCAAAGCAAGATTGAATCGAGGCAGGCCTTTTCCTGATCTAATCGGGTTTTTTGCTCAAATAGCGGGCTATGACCGACCGAAATGGCACGGCCATCACGCAGACAATCAAGATGGTCCGGATGAGCACGAAGTGCTCTGATCGGACGTGGGTAGCGGTGGGATAAAGGCCGCTATGGCCAGGATCTTCTCAGCGATCCAATCAAGCATGCGACCCGGCGCCACTCTTGGCAGTCTCGCGATATCCTGTTTTCTGCAGCCGATCGGCCGCGATAACGGCGAGCGTGTGCTCGGCGATCATAAGTTCTTCGTCGGTTGGAATCACGAAGAGTTTCAGGCGGCTTTGAGGGCGCGAGATGACCGGCTTTCCGCCAGCGTTCGCATTTGCATCCAGTTCCGCCCCCAGCCAGCCGAGCTTTTTCGCGATCCGAGCGCGTATCCCGGCTGAATTCTCGCCGATCCCCGCAGTGAACACAAAAGCATCTAGCCCGCCGAGCGCTGCTGCCAGCATTCCGGCATACAGACTGATGCGGTAGACAAAATAATCGATGGCGAGTTTGGCGCCCGGCTCATCGCCCGTTTCAAGAACCCGCATGTCGTTGCTGATTCCCGACAGGCCTTTCAACCCGCAATCGTTGTAGAGAAACTTCTGGATTGCTTCCGCACTCATTCCTTTTTCTGACATCAGATAAAGCACGACGCCTGGATCGATTTGCCCAGGCCGCGTCCCCATCGGCAGCCCGTCGAGCGCCGTGAATCCCATGGTGCTTTCGACGCTTCGACCGTCCGCCAGCGCGCACATCGAAGCACCGCTTCCCAGATGCGCGACAATCACTCGGGACTTCGCGGTTTCCGGAAAAAGCTCCTGCATCCGCTTGGCGACGAATTCATAGGACAACCCGTGGAATCCGTAGCGGCGTACACCCTCCTTGTAGAGCTGCTCGGGAATAGCATAGTGATCGGCAACCGCTGAATGCCCTCGGTGAAATGCCGTATCAAAACACGCGACTTGAGGCAGCCCCGGGCTATTTTTCAGAAATGCCTGTATCGGTGCGAGATTGTTGGGCTGATGTAAAGGAGCGAGCGGAATGTAGCGCTCCAGCTTCTCAACAACCTTGCTGTCGATAAGTGTTGGCCGACTGTATGCAGGACCGCCGTGAACGACGCGGTGGCCGACAGCAATGAGGGTTAGTTTCTGTGACGTGCGCAGCCAGGCCCCGGCTTCCCGAATTGCCCCAGGCACGTCCGAGACGACATCCGGTCCGTAAGTTTCATCGACAAGCACGGCGCCGTCAGCCCCTTGGGCCTTCAGGCGCGGCCGTGTGCCGATGCCTTCAACCTGACCTTTTATGATCCTCTTGAGACGAGATGGTCCGCCGGTCTCGAAGACCTGAAACTTCACGCTTGATGAGCCCGCGTTGTCGACGAGGATCGTGTCCATTGCGATCACGCTGCCGGCAGCGCCGCCTTGCGCCGCCGGGAATCGGCGAAAAGCACGGCGGCTGCGCACGAGGCCATACGCGCGCGCACGGAATCTGCACGCGACGTCAAAATAATCGGAACCCGTGCACCCAAGACGAGTCCCGCCGAATCAGCCTTCGCCATAAAGATGAGATTTTTTGCCAGCATGTTGCCGGCTTCCAGATCCGGCACAACCAGAATTTGCGCACGTCCTGCGACCTCAGATCGAATGCCCTTTATTCTTGCAGCTTCCGGATCAATCGCATTGTCGAAAGCAAGAGGTCCGTCTAGCAGGCCGCCAGTAATTTGGCCGCGATCGGCCATCTTGCACAGCGCTGCGGCTTCAATGGTGGACGGGATTTTCGAAGTCACGGTCTCGACAGCCGAAAGAATGGCAACGCGCGGCACGCCAAGACCGACCTGTGTGAACAGATCGATTGCGTTTTGGATGATGTCACGCTTCGCATCCAGATCGGGAAATATATTGATTGCGGCATCCGTAATGAAAAGCGTCTCGGGATAATTCGGGACGTCCATGATGAAAACATGGCTTATGCGGCGCGCTGTCCGCAGCCCGGTCGTGCTCGATGTCACTTCGCGCATCAGCTCGTCGGTGTGCAGACTGCCTTTCATCAGCAGTTCGCCTTTGGATTCGCGAATCAGCTGAACGCCTTTCGCGGCGGCTGCGTCGCTATGAGGCACATCGACGATCTCGAAACGGCTGATGTCCAGATGATGCTCGCGTGCCACAGCAGATATCTTTGCAACGGGACCAACGAGAATTGGTTTGATGATCCCGGCTTCCGCTGCTTCGAGAGGGCCGCGCAGCGATGTCTCATCGCAAGGATGTACGACGACGGTCAAGGCAGGTGGCACCACCTGCTTTGCTCGCGTGATGAGCCGTTCGTATTTCGATAGCGGCGCGTGGGCGCCCGGGCTGATCGCCGCGATTTCGTTGCTTTGCCTGGTGGACATGTTGGTTCCTCGGTGATGATCTTTTGGCGATGTATCAGGAGGCTTTTGCCTGGGGTTTTTTCGGAACCTCACGAAGGTGCGTCCGCGCGCCGCCACCCTCGAGGCCGAACAGACGCGCGACTTCGTCCATTCTCTTCTTGTCTTCGGCGGAGAATTCTCCCCGCGAACTCAGTATCTGGTTGATCAGGCCGAACGCTTTTTCGCGAGTTTCGACATCGGGAGGAAGCATTGATGGAATTGCGGCGAGCGCCGCTTTTTCGTCAATCAGCAGGATATTGAATTGCTCGCGCACGAGTGCCTTGAAATCCGCGATCGGTATATCGCCGTGCGTCTCGCGGATGCGGCGTGCCATCTCAAAGCCTCTTTCATCGACTGCGGCGCGGTTCAGTCCCGCGTAAATCAGACCGCGGATTATGGCTGCGCGCAGGCCACCGGCCGGAATGTGCGATTTGAGCTCGCCGAGCCGTTT
>DAHUXA010000054.1 GCA_027307405.1 Hyphomicrobiales bacterium
CAGGCCTTCTCCGCGATGCTTGCACATCAGGTGATGAGCCTGCGCACTCGAATCGAGCAACGCAACATCCGCTCGGCGCGGGAACGGGTGAAGCATTATCTCATGCTCAATGCCGGCACCGAAGGCCGCACCGTCGAACTCAGTGGCACGCTGAAAGATATTGCCGCTGAGCTCGGTCTCACCCACGAGGTGCTTTACCGCACGCTGGCTGCGCTCGAACGCTCAGGCGAGATCAAGCGGAGCCGAGGTAAAATCACGCTGGTGCGGCTCAAACGCGTATGATCTCGATCATATGCGGCTTTCGCAAGATCCGCTAATAAGGCATCCGGGGCAAACCGCAAAAGAGGCTCCCAATGTCAAATTTCCCTGGAAGACTACACTTGCCGTTTCGGCAGTTCTTGCCGCCACCGTTTATGCCGTCGCGCAAGTCTCGTCCGGCGGGCCGATGAGCATGCACGGCCAGATGCAGCAAGGCGGCATGATGAACCAGATGCATAGCCAGATGATGCAGGGTCAGGGCGGGATGCCCGGCACTATGGGCCAAGGCATGCATGGTGACATGCATCATGGCATGCAAGGCGGGATGGGAATGCACGGTGGCATGCACGGGCAACAGTCCGGTGCGTTCAATGTGCCAGCTATGCCGGGACAAGACGCCTTCGGCACCATCCAGGAGATCGTTCAGATCCTGCAAGCGGATCCGACGACAGATTGGTCGAAGGTCAACATTGGCGCGCTACGGCAACACCTCATCGACATGAACGAAGTGACATTGCACGCAGCTGCGGCCGAACGCGTGCTCGACAACGGCATTGAGATCGCAGTCACCGGCGAAGGTCGAACGCTGGAAGCGATCAAGCGCATGGTGCCGGCACATGTCAGTGAGCTGCGTGAGATCGGCTGGAACGCCAAGAGCGAGGACCTTGCGAACGGCGTCAAGCTCACCGTTACGGCGAGCGAGGCCCAGCCGCTTGCCAAACTCAAGGCGCTTGGTTTCATGGGCATTATGGTGCAGGGCGGCCATCACCAACCCCACCATCTGATGATGGCGAAGGGCGAATTCCCGATGCACTAGGCCCTGTTTACAAAAAGCTGTCTTACCGGCCTACAGTCTCGAAAGTGTGGTGACCTGGACTCTCACCCCAACGGGCACGGGGACCCACCGGCGCGTGGAACAGTCGGGCTTCCGGCCGGATCAGCAGGCGTACCAGGGCGCCTAGCACGGGTGGCAGCAGTTCTTTGCAAACCTGGGGCAGGTATTGGCGCGAGCAGATTGAAGTCTGCCGGCACACTTCAAAGCTAGGCTCTGTCGAAACAGTGCCTGCCCGCATCACATTCGAGGCATAAAGATCCAATGAATCCATCGGAACGCATTGACCAGCTGATCGCAAAACTCACCGACTGGCGTGGTAAAACGTTCGCCAAAATCCGCAAGAGCATCCTTAAGGCCGACCGGGAGATAATCGAGGAATGGAAGTGGATGGGAAGCCCGGTGTGGTCTCACGACGGAATAATCGCGGTCGCCAACGCCCACAAAGAGAAGGTGAAGCTTACCTTTGCTCACGGGGCGAGGCTCCCAGATCCTGACAAGCTCTTCAACGCGGGCCTCGAAGGCAACGCGTGGCGAGCGATCGATTTTTTCGAGGGTGACAAGATCAATGAGCGTGCTCTAAAAAATCTTGTCCGTGCCGCTGTTGATTACAATCAGACCAATTTGAAGAAGAAAACGCCTGCGGGTACTCGAGCGAAGGTACGCAAAAGTAAAAAGAGATGAAGCTATGGCTTTTTCTCGCTAATTGTCTCGCTGATTCGTCCCCCGCTTCGCCCTGCGTCACGGGCCAACCACTCTGTAAACAACGCCTAGGGCGCGGCGATCCGTACTGGTTTAGCCGAAGCGCGCGCGGTCGTGAGGCGCGGCGAAGTCGAGCTGCGGTCCGACCGGAACAATGCCTGTTGGGTTCACCTGGCGCTGGCTGCCATAGTAGTGCCGCTTGATCTGCTCGATGCTGACGGTCTCCGCCACGCCCGGCACTTGATACAAATCGCGCAGATAATTCGACAAGTTGGGGAACTCGGAGATGTGCCGCCAATTGCATTTGAAGTGAGAGTAATAGACCGCATCAAATCGGATCAAAGTACAGAACAACCGCCAATCGGCTTCGGTAATCGTGCTCCCGGCCAAGTAGCGATGCTGAGACAGGATTTGTTCTAACTCGTCGAGCGTATCGAAAACATTGCGGAACGCTTGCTCGTAGGCGGCCTGCGAGGTGGCAAATCCGGCACGATAAACTCCGTTATTGATATTCGGGAAGATCGAGTCATTGAGGCGGTCAATCTCGGCACGCAAATTTTCCGGATAGTAGTCGGTGCGCACATTGGTAAAACCGTCAAACGCCGAATTGAGCATTCGGATGATTTCCGCTGACTCGTTATTGACGATGGTCTTGCGCTTCTTGTCCCAAAGAACCGGAACGCTCACGCGCCCCGAGTAGCGCGGATTGGCAAGCAGATAGATCTCCGAAAGCTTGCCCTTGCCGTTTATCTCGTCGCCAGTAGACCCCTCCGACTTGTTGAAGGTCCAGCCTTCGCGCCCCATGTTGGGCGACACAATCGACAGGGAGATGACGTTCTCGAGTGCTTTGAGCTTGCGGAAAATAATGGTGCGGTGTGCCCATGGGCAAGCGAGTGAAACATAGAGATGATAGCGGCCGGACTCCGCGGCGTAGCCGGCTTCACCGGAAGGGCCGGGGCTCCCGTCCGGCGTAACCCAATTGCGGAATTGCGTGGCCGGCCTGATGAAATGGCCGTCTTTTGTGCGCGAAACATCGTCCTGCCACACGCCCTCGACCAGAAGTCCCATGCCATTCTCTCCTTAACCCTTCGCCGACTTTCATTTAGTGCGTTGGCGCAACGAATGCCACGGGTGATGGACCGGAATCGGCTCAAATGCTAAGCGGCAGCGCGTGACACGGACATCCAAACGCCATGAGTGAACTGGCGCTGACAATCCTTCCAGAGACCGCAGCCGACGCGATTGCGATCGAGCGGCTGCACGAACGTACGTTCGGCCCTGGCCGTTTCGCGCGTACGGCCTTCCGTATTCGTGAGGGCAGGGGCCACGTGCTCGATTTGTCGTTCACTGCGCGCATCGGTACGCTGATGGTCGGTTCGGTGCGGCTAACGCCGATTTGCATTGGCGATACTCCGGCGCTGCTGCTCGGCCCGCTCACGGTTGAGCCGCCTTTCCGATCGCACGGGGTCGGCACTGCGCTGGTGAAGCGCGCCCTTAACGAGGCGAAGGCCAATGCGCACAAACTCGTGGTGTTGGTTGGCGACGAGCCGGTCTACGCAAAATCCGGCTTCAAACGCATTCCGAAGGGTCAGGTGAAAATGCCCGGGCCGGTCGATCCTGCGCGGCTCTTGGTGGCGGAGCTTGCCCCAGGCGCCTTCGACGGGGTGTCCGGCTTGATCCGCCCGGATTGGGAAACGGCCTAGCGAAAACTAGTTCCCGCTTTTGCGCGGACGAGCGGATGAATTTACCGCCTGTTCGCATCGCGGCAGCAGGCTCTGGGAAGGGATTCATCCATCTCCGCGGAGTGGGTAACCGCGCGAGGGACGTGAAATTCGAAAGCGGCGCGGACGGCGCCAGCAGATATTACCTCTAGCTTCACTCGCACCATAATTAGTTACCAGCAGCGACACCCTGCCGCGCTGATGATGTTACCTCAATGCATCACATTCGGTTTTTTCGATCTTATGTGATGGCCAGCACAACCGAATCAAATTGGCTGTTTTATTTTACCGGTGGCTGAGGAATCGAAAGGGGATTAGTGATGCTGGCTGAGAAGCAAGATATAGCTCCGCTGCTCGCGCTATTAAAAATGGCAGCGGACCAGTGGCCGAGTTCTGAAGTCGGTGAAATCTCGCAGAGCGAACTGTTCCGTCGCGATCAAGCGTTGCTCAACATGTGGCCTGAGGCCTGCCGACGCGTTGGCATTGAGGTGCGTGAATTTCCGCGCGAGGTAATTAGACGCTGGCAACAGGAAATGAGCAGTGGTCGGCCACACTGACGCGCTAAAATCCGCCACACTGAAGCGCTTAAAAAAATGCCCCGGCACGATTGGCCGGGGCATCTACTCTTGTACCAATGTGATCTGGATCGTCCAGCGCCGAGCCGGAAAAGACCCCCAAATCACGAAGCGACCATAGCGGTAGCAGGTGAAGGATCAGAAGCAGCTTAGTACCTCTGCGGTAATATGTTGGCCGGTGTGATCATGTCGCTACAGCGTCATTGATCCGTCACACGCGGCACAAAGATGAATGCGCGGGCACCTACTAGTTGACTCCGCCATCGCGTGCACTTTACGGCCCAGCCACATCTGCAGCCCGAGGGCGGAAATTAAATACAGATGAGCGATGCGACCAAGCGAGCAAAGCGCACGCGACAACAGGTAGCCGACGCGCTTGATCAACTCTCCCGCAAGTTTGATCGAGCCGGTTATTGAACTCTGAGCCTTCACAGCTGAGCTTCGGTTGGATTATACCGCCTTGATTGCGAGGATAACTGCAATTCGGACAAATTCCGGACAAGGAGTTTCTCGGTAATTCCCTCGGGCTAATCTGGGACTGGGGGAAGTCAAGTGAACAGGGCGTCTAAACTCCCGCGGCGCTTGCCGGCGGGAACGAAATACGTTGTGGAGAGTTGCGGAGAGTTTGTTCGGCGGTTCGTGGAGTTACCCAACGGCGCCAGAATTCCGTTGCGAAAACGAAAAGCGCCGAACTTGCACCAGCGTCGGGCCAGTCAGCATCGTGCGCAACCCGTGACCGAGAGGCGCAGCTGGTCAAAGGTGCTCCAGAACTTCTTTGAACGAAGGGTGACGTAGCTATCTCATGTCAGCACAAGCGCAGGACATTGCGTCGCACTATGCTGAAACTCGTAAGTGCGCCCAGCCAGCAATCGGAAGAGAGCTACGCTGTATTTGATGGCGCCCGATGCATTGGACACATCCTGCGCACAACCCAGTCACCGCAGGGTAAACCCTGGTTTTGGACGGTCTTTGTGCGCAGTCCGCACGACATACACGACCGCGGCTATGCGGCGAGCCGGGAAGAAGCGATGGCAGACCTAGAGTCGCGATCGGGGCGCGCGAAGCCTAGCGAAGTAAATATGGTCGATCCGAAAACCGGCAGGATTGGTGAGAAAAACGATTGAACGCCCGCAAAAGCCTCACGATCATACCAAGCCCATCTCGTCAGCAGGTATCACGCATTCGACGAAAGGATATCCACAACCCGCCGTGGTGTGATCTGCAACACAGCCAGCCCGCGTCGGTCTTGAGATGTTCACACTACGAGCTGCCGAAGGTTGGTCCCCTAATCACTCTCGGCTGAACGTAAGAGGGATCGCTGCCCGTGCCACACACGCAGCGGTCCCTTTTCTTCTTTCGCGTTCGTCAGGTATGCGTGAACTCTTCTGCCGCTTTGCGCCAAGCCATAACGGCTTTCTGCGCGGTGCTGCCCCGGGTTCTGAGCTGTTCGCCAAGATATTCACCGGCGGCTATCCAAAACCTCTTTGCCAAGCAGTAAACTTGGATTTCATAGGCTTGCCCACGAACATCGATTGTGCGTTCTGGCATGTGATTTCCCAAAACGCCGAACGGAAATTCGGCGATGCAATTCTTGCAAAAAACGCTTAACGAGAGAACTTACTGCGGCAGCAGCTCCTTCGGGAAGTTACTCATGCTGCTGGGAACCGCTACTCTTATGCCACTGGCGGATGCCGCGTTGTAAAAGCGCTCTCCTACCGCAGCCGTCTTAACTCCGGCAGCGATGACGTCGACGACGGTGGCTGTGAGGACAGTGGCAGCAAGCAATGCCGCAACGACGATGATTGGAAGTGTTTGGCGCATGACAGCCTCCTTCCTCAGGGTCCAGCATTAGAGCCGATTGCGCGAGCACGATGTGACCGGCGTCACAAAATTTCGCTTTTTGACACGGCGCTAACCGCACCGTTGTCCGCTTTACCCCCGAAAGCGGACATTGATTGACGTCACTCGAATGTCTGCTTTGTGCCATAAGCGGACATTACGGGCTATCACACACGTTGCTACAAAGCCTAAACTACTTCCAGGGAACAACCACCGCATTGCAAGCCAACACGTGGGCCGCGCCACAGACGCGCGGCCGGCGACAGACAGACGCACAAGCGACTAACTATTGGCGCGTTCATGGAACGCAAATCGTTGATAGTTCTATGTGCGGCCGTCCTGTTGGGCGGTGGCGGATGCGCTTCTATCTCTTCATCGTCAATAGACGCGCCGACACAGGCGCCAGCGCCAAACTATCGCGCCATCATCGCCAAAAGCTTGAAAGCAAAACCGGGTTTTAATGATCCTCGCGATCCTCGCTTCTATGTGAGCGTGACTACGTATTTCACGGATCGCGGAGGAATCTTTCGAGAAGATAAAAATATTGAAAATGTCGAAGTCTCCGACGCAATCAGGATGGTGCAAACAAATTTTTTTGGTTGGGCGTGGGAGACTTGCATTCGTTTGAATGTGAATAATTCACCTGCCACGTATGCAGTGTTCATATCTGATGGGCGCGTAGTGGACGCGCGGGCGGCAAACCCAACCGACAATTGCGAGGGCAGCAATTATGCGCCGCTTGAAATAAGAGATGAGAGAAATAGTAAAGTGAGCCGGGCTACCCGCAAGACTCCCCAAGGCGGACATTGATCGGCGCATTGCTGGACCCCGGTCCAACGATATTGAAATCCACGCGATGTCCGCTTTACCCCCAAAAAAGGGACATTGATCGGCGGCTTGGGAATGTCCGTTTTGCGCCAATAGCGGACATCGCCGCACGTACTCTCGGTTGACTCGGTGTCTAGCCAATCCCTTCGGTGATGATCCCTGTCCCATCGCAGCGTTCGCAAGGCTCATCCTTCTGCTTGCCCGACTTGTCTACCTGCTTTCCGGTCCCATGGCAGTCGGGGCAGATATCCTCGCCTGTTCCCGGCGTGCCGGGTTCTGGATCATCCTCAGGTCTGTGATGTTTTGGAGCCTTCGGCGACATCGCTTACACTCCCTCTTTGCAATTCATCAAACTAACAGCCGCCGCCACATGATGCCTAACAAAAAGCGGCATCATTGAGCGAAATCAAAAGGTCATGCTCTTAGGTCAGCGCGTGAACCCAATAGTTCTTCCGAGCAACACCGCTCCAAGCAGAATGAGCAATACGGGTACGAGTGGCCAAGGTAGGTTAAGAAGCGTCCACAAGCCTCCTGCGAGTAACACCCCGCCGCAGGCAGCCCAGAAGATTTCTACGTTCATGTTCAGCAGCCAGCGGGCAATTTGAGCCATCAAGGTGATGATACCAACGCCTAGGAGAAACCATCCCCAAGGCACGTTGGCTAATAAAGCGATGCCTGCCCAGATAAAGAAGACGGCCCAAGCAATGGAACCGACCTTGTCGGTAGTAGCTGGTTGCTCAGTGTTCATGGCCTTGCCGAGTGTAACGTTTTTAAAATGTCTTCAATGGGACACAAACCAGCGAGGGTAATGTAAGCGGCTGTGATCGGAATGAAGGCCGCAATGACAAAAAGCCAGATTGCTAGCACTCGACCAAATGTTTTTATCCCATCATCTGCCTTTGACGCCGCGAACAGCACGAAATAGCCAATGGTTATGCAGATCGTCGCTGGCATGAGACTAAAAAAGAAACACATAAGCGACCCTCTTTTTTAGTTGGGGAGGGTAGTCGCGGGAGGTTGCAGACTGCATTGATGTGGATCAAGCCTCAGGTACGGCCGGTTCAATTGATGTCCGCTTTGGGTCAAAAGCAGACATGACCGCATGTCTGAGCGATGTCCGCTTTACCGCCCTTCTCTTGCCCAGGTCGCGGCGAGCGAACCGATCAGCAACAAAAGACCGATGAGTCCGGCAAAGATCGGCAATACGCCGATGCCGCGCACGACGCTCGCATCGCGCATCTTCACACCTATCCAATCATCGCCTTTGTAGGTGGTACTGGTGCGCACCGGCACCACCCGCGGAATATCAAGACTCTTGCCATCGGCGATCCGCCGCACATCGCCGCCTGTGGCATTGCTCAACGCATGCAACACTTCGGTTGTGGACGTAACTTCGGCGAATTCGCGCGGATTGGCAGGACCGACATTTGTGAGCGCCGTGAGCTTGCCGTCGGTCGCGCGCCAGAGGCCGAGCTCGTTGGCCGTCGTCGCGGCGCGCCATAGCCCCGGCTCGACTGGCTGCAGATCAATCGTTCGAGTTTCGCCCGTCGGCGACGTAAGCGTCACCTGGTTGACCGTGTCGGCCATGGTCTGCCGCTGCACGGTGATGTCGCGGCCGCGCACGATCAGGCGCAGTGCTTCTTCCTCCAGATCAGGTTGCTTCATGAGCCAGTGGGACAGCCGCCGCAAAAGGTCGAGATGCGGTCCACCGCCTTCATAGCCTCGCGCCCAAAGCCAGATGTGATCCGACAACAGGAGTGCGACGCGGCCTTCGCCCTCGCGCGCCAGCACCAGAAGCGGCTTGCCATCCGGACCTTGCATCACATTCGTTCCGGAGCTGCGCCTGATGTCGACCAGCCGGAACCAGCGGCTCCAGTGCGGTGGATCGGTTTCCGAGCCTTCAAGATTGCGCGTCACCGGATGGCGATGGCCAGCCTCGGTGAGCTGCGGCTGAAAGCTGCGCTCGGTAATCTCGCCCGTCGGTTCGGCAGGCAGAATGCCGTCGAGCGGTGTCCGCCAAATGCTGGTCGGGCTTGCGTAATCCGGCCCCGCGGCGATCAGCACGGCGCCGCCATCGCGCACATATTTTGCGATGTTGTCGAAATAAATGAGAGGCAGAACGCCTTGCCGTGCGTACCGGTCGAAAATAATGAGCTGGAATTCAGAGATCTTCTGTTGGAACAGCTCCCGCGTCGGGAAAGCGATCAATGACAGCTCGTTGATGGGTGTGCCGTCCTGCTTTTCCGGCGGCCTTAAAATCGTGAAATGCACCAGATCGACCGAAGCGTCAGACTTGAGCAGATTGCGCCAGGTGCGTTCGCCGGCATGGGGCTCACCGGACACCAGCAGCACGCGCAGCTTGTCGCGCACACCGTCGATTGAGACCACGGCGCGATTGTTGACTTGCGTAAGCTCGCCGTCGAGCGGGGACGCCTCTATCTCGACGATGTTCGGCCCGGCATGAGGAATTGGCACATTGAACTTGACGTCGGTGTGTGCGGTGACGGCGCGTTTGTCCAGGATCTCTCCGTCGCGCCGAATGGTGACTTCAGCCGCGCCAACTTTCGCGCCTTGATCCTCGACGCGGAAGCCGATGGTCTGCGATTGTCCGACGATGCCGAAACGCGGCGTCAGCGTCAGCACGATGCGGCGGTCAATCTCGTCTTTGTGTCCCGTGATCAATGCGTGCAGCGGCGCGGAAAGCCCCAGCGTGGACACGTCGGCGGGCACGTCGTGAACGCGGCCATCGGTGATCAGGAAGGCTCCGGCGACGCGATCGGGCGGCACGTCCGCGAGGATCGACGATAAAGCCGAAAACAGCTTGGTGCCGTCGGTCTCGCCATCAGCCGCGCCGGCTTCAGCGACACGCACTTCGAGCCCCGGAATACGCTTGAGACGTTCGGTAAGGGTCGCGCGCGCAGCTTCCGTTTGCTGGGCGCGATCGCCGAAGTTCTGACTCGGACTCTTGTCGACGATGACCGCGGCGACCGATGGGATCGGATCGCGGTCTTCACGTGTGAGCGACGGGTTGGCGAGGGCGAGCACCATCAGCGCCAGTGCCAGAGCGCGTAGCGATGCGCCGCGGCTCCGTGCAACAAGCAATACGACCGCGATCAAAACGGCCACGGCAAAGGCAGCCCACACCACGTAGGCCGGTACCAGGGGAGCAAATGAAATACCGAGATTCATGGCAAAATCATCTACGTAGTTTCCGGCATGCCCGGCCCTGTGCCGGGCATCCACGTCTTACTTTTCGCCTCCGGCAAGGCGTGGATGGCCGGGACAAGCCCGCCGCGATTGGATCGGTCGCTTGCAGGCACAAATGAACTCCTATTGACCCAACCGTTCGAGCAGCGCCGGGATATGCACCTGATCAGCCTTGTAGTTGCCGGTCAGGGCATACATCACGATGTTGACGCCGGCGCGGAAAGCGAATTCGCGTTGACGCGCTTCCCCCGGCACAAGGGGGAGCATTGGTTGGCCGTCCACGCGCATCGCCCAGGCGCCGGCAAGATCGTTCGAGGTAATCAGGATCGATGACACGCCGTCACCTGCGCGTGCCGGTCTGTTTGGCTCTTCGTCTTCGTTTTCTGCCGGCAGCGCCTCGACCCACAGCTGGCCACTGGTGAAACGGCCGGGGAAGTCACGGAGCAGGAAAAAGGTCTTGGTCAGGACGTGGTCGTGCGACACCGGTTCGAGCTCGGGAATGTCGAGCGACGACAGGATCGAGCGAAGCGCAACCATGCCGGGCCCGCGCATCTCGCCGCCAGGTCCGGGCGGTGCGTCGACTGCATCGCGCGTGTCGAACAGCACGGTACCGCCACGCTTCATGTAGGCATCGATCTTTTCGAGCGCCGCCTGTGACGGCTTCGGCGCGGCTGGAGACACAGGCCAATAAATCAGCGGGAAGAAAGCAAGTTCGTCCCGCGCAGGATCGAGCCCAACGGGATCGCCGGCTTCCAGCACCGTCCGCTGCGCCAGAAACAGAGTCAGGCCCTGCAAGCCCGCTTTGCTCACGTCGTCGACAGCCGCATCGCCTGTGATGATGTAAGCAAGGTGCGTTTGCAGCGTTGCCTTCCGGGCGAAGTCTTCCTGTTGCGCGGTGAGGGGGGCCGGTTGCGGCTGCGGCGCGGACTGCGCATGAGCATCATGAAGAGCCATCGAGCCAAAGAAACCAGCCGCCAGTAGCGCAGCTGCTGCGCGCCGGCGCGGTCGCAAGGCACTCAAGCCGCCAGACAATATGACCACCACCAGCGCATCGAGCATGAGAAGGGCAAGTGCGGCGAGGAAGATCGGCCCACGCAGATCGAGCGGCTCGCCGTGCCGGTAGACGTCCATGCGCGCATTAAGGGATGCGACATCAAGTGGAGCCGGGCGGTCGGCAGGCGCCAACGTGTTGACCGCAACCAGGCCCTCTGGCGGTCCGTAAAATCCGGGCGGATGATCAAGGCTGGCGCGGCCGGTGTAATTGCTCGGAATAGGCCGGGCCGTCGGCGGCGGCGTCGTAAACGCGCCGAAACCATCGAGGATGCGGGTCGGGGGTACGACCTGAGTCGCGCGGCTACCGGCGCTCTCTGCGGCAGTGTCGTTATCGGCGGTTGCACTGGAGTCGGCGAGCGCCACCAGACGCCGAAGCATGTCGACGAAAGTGCCCGACAACGGCAGATCGGACCAGCGGCTGTCGGCGGTGACATGGAAAAGCACGAGCAATCCCTTACCGCGGCGCTCGGCTGTGACGAGCGGTGTGCCGTCGGCAAGTGTCGCCCAGGTTCGGTCGGTGAGTTGCGAATCCGGCTCGGCCAGCACTTGGCGAGTCACAGTGACATCGTTTGGAACAGCCATTCCGTTAAACGGACCCTCGCGTGAGAAGCCGGCGAGCTGCTGTGGCTTATCCCAGCTTAGACTCCCGCCAAGTATGCGCCCGCCGCGCCGCAGCTTGACCGGCACGAGATCATCGTCGCCGCGTGCAAGATGTGGCCCGGCGAAGCGCACCAGCACGCCACCATTATCGATCCACTTGTTCAAACGGTCGAGGGCGTCGGTAACGTTGCCGACATCGGCGAGGATCAGCATTGGCAGACGCCGGTCAAGGAAACGCGCGATGGCTTCCGTTGGTGCCGCACCTTCGGCAAGGCTGACATCGGCGAATGGGTTAAGCGCGCGAGAGAGATAGTAGGTCGCACCAATCAGGGGCTGCGAACGGTCGGCAGTCGATCCTGACACGACACCAATTGTTCGTCTGCGCCAGCGCTTGTCGAGCAGCTGCACCGTGCCGGCCGAGCGTTCGCCGACAATCTCGAGTCTTGCCACGTCGTTGCGAATTTCGACAGGCAGGTCGATCACCGCGTCGGCTTCTCGCTCTCCCGACTTGAAGTTGAAAGGCGCTTCGCCCAGCGGCAGGCCTTTGAGGTCGATCGCATTTACGATGCCGCCATCCGAGGGCGCGGTTTGCGCTCGCAGGACCTTCACAGTCAACGCGCCAGCGGCGTTATCGGCGGCGGTGAGCGCGTGTGAAATCGGCAGGCCGCCCTCCACGACAGTCAGCGGATGATTGCCGGCAATCCGCTTCAGGCCCTCGACGAAGTTGGCGCCCTTGCCCAAATCGACGCCATCTGAAAGCCAGACAATTTCGACATTCGGCGCGGTCACCAGAAAACGCTCGATCCCCGGCAGCGCTTCCGTGCGTTCAACGGCGTATGGTTTCGGCTTGATCTGTTTAATTTGTACGCGCGCGGCGCCGGCGACTTGCAGTGAGATGTCGCGCTCCGTTTCGGATATCGGCAGCACCGCGACCCCGCGATTGTCTGCTTCAGCCCGCGCGATCATCTCATCTGCGGTGCGTAATCGCGCGTCCCAGGACGACGCCGCAGGCCAACCGTCATCAAGCAAAATCAACAGCGGTGCCGCGCGATCTGCCGTCGCGAGCGGAGGATTCCACAAAGGCCCCGCAGCCGCGATGATCACGAGGGCCGCCAGTGTGAGCCGCAACAGCGTGAGCCACCAGGGCGTGCGCGCGGGCGTCTCTTCCTTGGGGGCGATCTCGAAAAGCAGGCGCGTCGGCGGAAAATTGACGCGCCGCGGGCGGGGCGGCACCAGACGCAATAACCACCAAAGGATCGGCAGACTGAGCAAACCGAGCAGCACAAGCGGCTGGGCGAAGCCAAGCGGCAATGAGGCGATCATGCGGCGCTCGCTGCGTTCGCCGGCGCGTGCCGGCTGTTGATGACGACCGGTTGCGCGTTGTCGCCCATGCGCGAATGCAGCACCAGCAAGAGCTCGCTCGCCGGTCTGTCGGTGCGATGGATGGCAAAACTCCAGCCGCGCATGTCAGTTTCGGCGCGGATTGCGGCCCGATGACGCGCGACGATGGCTTGATAGTCATTGCGCCAGGTCTCAGCGCGGCCGGCAGTTACGCTGCCGGCACCTTCGGGCTCAATGAATTCGATTCGGCCGGAATAAGGAAAGCTTTCTTCGGCAGGATCGACGATCTGGACGACATGGCCATGCGCGCCTGTGGCCGAGAGCTGGGCGATTGTGCTCCGTACTTCGCCGATCGGGGCCCACAGGTCTGACAGCACCACGATTTCGGATAGCGGCGAGGGAACGAATGACGGCGGCAGGCTGGCACGTTCAGTGGGGTCGTGCAGGATCGCTTCTGCCATCTTCTCGATGACGTTACGGCTCGCAGTCGGACGCGTGAGGCCCGGAACGCCGACCCTCTCACCACCCTGCACCAGCACTTCGGCCAAGGCGAAAGCGACGACCAGCGCGCGCTCGAGCTTGCTGTCGTTCGACAAGGGCGACGTGAAAGTCATCGACGGTGAGCGGTCCGGCCAGATCCATATCGTATGCGAGGCCTCCCACTCCCGCTCACGCACATAGAGATGATCGTCGCGCGCGGAGCGCCGCCAATCGACGTTTTGTGCGGGCTCGCCCGACATGAAGCGGCGGTATTGCCAGAAGTTCTCGCCCGGTCCGGCGCGGCGGCGGCCGTGCAGACCGTGAATGACAGTCGATGCGACACGGCGGGCCTCAAGAATGAGCCGCGGCATCGTGTCGGCGAGCTTACGAGCGCCGACCGTCGCCTGCCGTACTGTACCGGTCTCGATGTCGTTCGGCCTTACCTCCGCCATCGTGACTATCCGATGCGCGCTTTGAGCCGCCGGATGACGTTGGGGATGGTCTCGCCCTCGGCGCGTGCGGCGAAGGTCAGGGCCATGCGGTGTTTGAGCACGGGCTCGGCCAGTTCGAGTACGTCGTCGACGGACGGTGCGAAGCGGCCGTCAAGAAGCGCACGTGCGCGCACCGCAAGCATCAGCGCCTGACTCGCGCGCGGGCCAGGACCCCAGGAAATGAGTTTACCGATTTCGCCGCCTTCGGGCCCCGGTCGCGCCGAACGCACCAGCGCAAGGATCGCTTCAACCACGGATTCGCCAACCGGCAAGCGACGGACCAGCCGTTGTGCCGACAATAAGTCTTCGCCGCTCATCGCTGGTTTGGCGCGTGACTCTTCAGCGCCGGTTGTATCGAACAGAATTTTGCGCTCGGCGTCCTGATCGGGGTAGTCGACGTCGATTTCCATCAGGAAGCGGTCGAGCTGCGCCTCAGGCAGCGGATAGGTGCCTTCCTGTTCGAGTGGATTCTGCGTCGCAAGCACATGGAATGGCTTGGGCAGGTCGTGGCGGGCTCCTGCGACGGTCACATGCTGCTCCTGCATTGCTTGCAGAAGTGCCGACTGGGTCCGCGGCGATGCGCGATTGATTTCGTCGGCCATGAGCAATTGTGCGAACACAGGCCCCGCGATGAACCGGAAGCTGCGCTTGCCACCCGGACTTTCTTCCAGCACTTCGGTGCCGAGAATGTCCGACGGCATCAGATCGGGAGTGAACTGGATGCGGCGGGCGTCAAGACCGAGCGCGGTGCCCATCGTGTCAACCAGCTTGGTTTTCGCGAGGCCAGGCACGCCCACCAGGAGGCCATGACCAC
The DNA here is from genome assembly GCA_027307405.1 of Hyphomicrobiales bacterium. Lineage (GTDB taxonomy): Bacteria > Pseudomonadota > Alphaproteobacteria > Rhizobiales > Xanthobacteraceae > Pseudolabrys. The sequence continues at coordinate 14,742 of DAHUXA010000054.1, forward strand.
CGGAGAGCACGGTGACCAAAGCGTGCTCCACCACCATATCCTGACCGAAGATGACAGAGGTGATGGCGGCCTTTGCGGCGCGCACGTGCGCGGCTGTCGATTCAGCCGCCCGCACGATCATGTCTTCAAGTTTTTCCAGGCTTTCGCCGCCGCCCTTCGCCATGATGTCGATTCCTTTCATTGCCCGCCCGAAACCACCTTGGGTGCTATGCAACAAACACACCAGAAGTGATTTTGCTGCGCCGGTCGGGCGAATCTGCCTCAATCTATTGCCAAGCTTACGCTATCTTCCGCCGCCGGGCCGGGTAATCACGAAGATGCGAACAGGCGCGCGGCAGACTGATTATCGAAGGAAAACAATGGCGAAGGCAGGGCAGGGCGGCTTGGAAGCGCTGACGGCATCGCTGCCACGCGAAAACAGGGGGCCGCCACCCGTAGAACGCTGGAATCCCCCCTTTTGCGGCGACATTGACATGCGTATCGCCGGCGATGGCACGTGGTTTTATCAGAAGACCCCGATCGGGCGGCTGGCTTTGGTCAAATTGTTCGCATCGGTGCTCAAACGGGAAGGTGACAAGTATTTCCTGGTCACACCGGTCGAAAAGGTCGGGATCGTCGTCGACGACGTGCCGTTTCTCGCGGTGGAAATGAAGACGTCTTCCGGCGAGGGTGGACGCGATCTTCAATTCCGCACCAATGTCGACGACTGGATCGTCGCCGGCCCGGGCCACGCGCTGCGCTTCGAGCTGCAGCCGGCGAACGGCGGGCTCAAGCCGTATCTGCATGTGCGCCGCGAGCTGTGGGCGAAGGTCACACGCGCACTGTTCTACGATCTGGTCGCGCTCGGGGAAGAACGCGAGGTCGGCGGCAAAGCGATGTTTGGTGTTGTGTCCGGAGGCGAGTTCTTCGCGATGGCGGAAGCAAGCGCGCTGCGGGAGTTTGCTTAGCGCATGATCCTGAAAAGCATGTCCTCGACCCCGATCAGGGATGGGCACCGGTTTTCGGCAATGACCATGCGCGAGAATTTAATGCTAGGGGAGCAGGGTGGTGATTAAGAAACGGATCGCGCTCTAATGCAGGAGACCGTGACGACCGGCCTCACGGCGTCGGAATTTTTCACACGCGCGTGTCAGCGCTTGACGCTCGACGTGCCGGCAGGTCTCACCGATCCGAGTGTGACACCGGCGCGCGGCGATCACGATGCTGATCCGGTGATGCGTAAGATTGCAGAGGCGCGGCCGATCCGCCCGGCGGCTGTTCTGGTGCCGATCATCGACCATGCTGAGCCGACGATACTGCTCACCCAGCGCGCGCAGCATTTGCCGGATCACGCCGGGCAGGTGTCATTCCCCGGCGGCAAAATCGACAAAGCCGATGCGGACCCTTGTGCTTCGGCCTTGCGCGAGGCGAAGGAGGAAATCGGCCTCGACCGCGTGTATGTCGAGCCGCTTGGCTATCTTGATCTCTATATGACGACGCTGGGCTATCGAATTGTGCCGGTGATCGCGCGCGTGAAGCCAGGTTTTACGCTCAGGCTCAACACCGCCGAGGTGGATGCGACCTTCGAGGTGCCGCTTGCGTTCCTGATGGACCAGGCCAATGTGCAGCGTCATTCACGCGACTGGCAGGGCATGACCCGGCACTATTATGCGATCACGTTCGACAAGCGCTACATTTGGGGAGTGACGGCTGGTATCCTGCGCAATCTTTACGATCGGATTTATCGATGATCCGCTCGGCAATCTTCGAGTTCTTGTCCCGGACGCGGTGCAGCGCAACTAGCGGTGCACCGCAGATCCGGGACCGTTACGGCCCCGGGTCTGCAGCGCACCACTTCGTGTTGCGCTGCGCCCCGGGGAACGCCATTGAGGGAACGATGATCCGTCCGGTCTTCACCGAGATCGTGTTGTTCCTGACACCGTTCGTGCTGTACGCGGTGTTCTTGTGGGCGACGCAAGCCGGGGTGATGGATTTCAAATCCTGGCCGCTGGCGCGGGTGGCGACGCTTGCGATAGTCGCGCTGGCGCTTGTCCTCGGCAGCTTCATCTATTTCGCGCATTTTTCCGGCGCGCCGCCTGGTTCAACCTACGTGCCGGCGCATATGGAAAACGGCAAGTTCGTGCCGGGGACCACGAAGTGATGCCGTCGTCGGTCGGCCGCACGGATCGAAAGCTCAACAATGTCGCCTGGCTCACAGGGGGTGCGCTGCCGCGCCTGCTCGGCGTGCTCGATTGCGACGGCGAGGAGGCACGCGTCGTCGGAGGCGCAGTTCGCAACGAACTGCTCGGGGTGCCGATCGCGGAAATCGACGTTGCCACCACTGCGGTTCCGGAAGAGGTCGTGAAGCGGGTCACGGCCGCCGGGTTCAAGCCGGTTCCGACCGGCATCGAGCACGGCACCGTCACGGTCGTTATCGACAAGCATCCCTTCGAGGTGACGACGCTACGCAAGGACGTGGAGACTTACGGCCGGCATGCCAAGGTCGAGTTCGGCCGCGACTGGAAGGCCGATGCCGAACGGCGCGATTTCACCATCAACGCGCTCTCGGCAACGAGCGACGGCACGGTTTACGACTATGCCGGAGGTCTTGAGGATCTGGGCCAGCGCCGCGTGCGCTTCATCGGTGATCCGGCCAGGCGTATCGCCGAAGACTATCTGCGCATCCTCCGCTTCTTCCGCTTCCACGCCGCCTTTGGCAGCGGGCGTATTGATGCGGCCGGGCTTGCTGCCTGCATCGCCGCGCGCGATGGGCTCGATCAGCTCTCGCGCGAACGTGTGCGCATGGAGCTGTTGAAATTGCTGGTCGCGCCGCACGCGGCGCCGACCCTCACGGCCATGGCAGATGCAGGGTTATTGCTGCGCGTGCTCGGCGGCGTCCCCTATCTCGCAAGCTTCGGCAACATGGTGAAGGTGGAGGCGGCGGCGGCAACAGAGGCCAATGCCGTACGACGGCTGGGCGCCCTTGGCGTTGCCATCCCCGAAGATGCTGAACGGCTGTGGCAGAAGCTGCGTCTCGCCAACAGCGAGCACGAGCGACTTGCCTCGATGGGAGAGGCCTGGGGACGCATTTCGCCTTTGTACGGAGAGAAGGCGGCGAAAGCGCTGCTGTACCGGCTGAGGCCGCAGCAATTCACCGATCGTGTGCTACTCGGATGGGCGCGCTCGGATGCCACCGCACATGACCCTGAATGGCATGCGCTTGCGACGTTGCCGCAGCGCTGGACCGCCCCCGTGTTTCCATTGAAGGGGGCAGACTTCATGAAGCGTGGCGTGCCGCAGGGGCCGGCGCTGGGTGCAGCACTTGCCGCCGCCGAGCAAGCCTGGATCGCGGCAGGGTTTCCCAACGATCAAAGTGCGCTCGATGCGATCGCGGCTGATGCCTTGCGCACGGCGCCAGATCAGAAGCCACCGAATTTGTAGCTGACCCCTGCGCGTACGATGTCGAAGTGCAGATTACGCGACCACGACAGGCCGCAGGTACCAAAGTTGAAGCAATTGAGTGATGGAAGGAACAGCGTTTGGGACAGGTTGCCAAAATCAGCGTGCAAATACTCGGCGCGGATAATCCAGTTCTGACCGAACATCCGCTCGATGCCGCCGCCTGCGACCCAGCCTGTTTTGTGTGTCAAAAACTCAGCCGTTGTCGTTATTGGATTAGCGCTGCTGCAGCCTATAACCGAACAATTCACGCCCAGCGACGTTCGAACGTCGGTAAAAGCCGCGCCACCGGTGCCGTAGACCAATATGCGGTCAAACGTCATACCGAGACGGCCGCGTACGGTTCCGAAAGACTGCACGTCGTCACCGATCGTGCCGACACCATCGAAGTCGATCACGGTGCAGGGTAAGCCTTCGAAACCGATCCCACGGCAGGCCGAGAACCGCGAACGTGTCCACTGCCAATCGCCCTCGATGCCCGCTACCCACGACGGAGCGAACTGCCAATTAAAGCCAACGTGAACGCCGGCAACGGCAGATGAGCTGTGGGGCGATTGTCCCTGGATGGTGTGTGCTGTTTCGGATTCTTGAAAAAAATCGGACGTGCCGTGCCCGTGCCGCGCAAGTCCGCCAATATCGCCGCCAACATAGAAACCGGTCCAGTTGATGGGGGCGGCGACTTCGGGCGCCGTGCTGTTAGCCGGCGCTGCGCTCGCAGCAGCGCTCATGACTACCGCACCTGCCAGAACCAATACTGGCACCGCGAACATCTTGTTCATTCTTAGCCCCGGTCCGGTCCAAACCCCGGGCTGTGTTTGCATGCTTGCGCTTCTCAGCGCGTCCTTCGTTCACGGGATGCGTCAGTGTTTTCCACGGGCATGTGGCGGAGAGGCAACTCCCGCAAGCCGCTAGACGCACCAGTAGATGTGCGGCGCTGCTCCGGCTATGAGCATTGCGGCATGAATCTCCTGTCCGGCTTCCACGACATCTCATTCTTTCAGCTGATCCCGGTGGCGGTGATCGCGCTGGTTGCCTCGATTGTCGGCGGCATTTCCGGCTATGGCACGGGAGCGCTCATGCCGCTGGTGCTGGTGCCGCTGGTGGGCGCCGAACCCGTTGTGCCGATCATCGCCGTCTCGGCGATGTTCACCAATTCCAGCCGTGTTTTTGCGTTTTTGAAATATGCCGACTGGCGGCGCGCTGCGATCGTGCTCGCAGCCGCCGTCCCAACCTGCATCCTTGGTGCCTGGGGTTACACGCGGCTCTCGAGCGCAGGCGCCGCGCTGGTGATCGGCAGTATGCTGATTTTGAGCGTGCCGTTGCGGCGGCTGCTGAAATACCACGAGGTCAAGTTTGGCGATAAAGGTCTGGCGCTGGGTGCGTTCGGCTACGGAGTGGTGGTCGGCGGCACGGCGGGCTCGGGTGTGATTTTATTATCGTTGCTGATGGCAGCCGGTGTCGAAGGCGCCTGTGTTATCGCGACCGACGCTGCCATCTCGATCGTCATCGGAATTGTGAAGATTTCGGTATTTGGACTTGCCGGCGTCATTACCGCGCAGGTGATTGCCTTCGCGCTCTTGATCGGACTGGTGGCTTTGCCCGGCGCTTTTCTCGCCAAGGCCTTTGTCGAGCGCATGCCGGTGCATGTTCACACGGCAATCCTCGACGCGGTGGTGTTGCTGGGCGGGGTATTTCTGGTGTGGGGCGCGTTGCGCTGAACCGCCACGAGGTCAATTTGCGCCGTCGATGGCGCCTGGAGCAAAGTCAAGGCCATTTCACGACAGGGGGCATGGAAGACAGGATGGATTCGACGTTGCCACCCGTCTTGAGCCCGAAAATGGTGCCGCGATCATACAGCAGATTGAATTCAACATAGCGACCGCGTCGAATTAATTGCTCTTCACGCTCGGCTTCGCCCCATGGTGCCGTGAAATTTTTCCGCACGAGCGCGGGGTAGGCACGCAGAAATGCACGGCCAACGTCCTGCGTGAAAGCGAAGGTGTCGTCCCAGTCGGTCTCGAGATAGTCATAGAAAATGCCGCCGACGCCGCGCGGCTCGTTGCGGTGCTTGAGAAAGAAATATTCGTCGCACCATTTCCTGTATTTGTCGTAAGGCGCAATCTCGGCGTGCGAGTCACAGGCTGTTTTCATCGCGGCGTGGAAAGCGATGCTGTCCGGGTCGGTCTCGGTACGGCGCCTGTCCAGCACCGGCGTGAGATCGGCGCCCCCACCGAACCAGGATTTGCTGGTGACGACGAAGCGGGTGTTCATGTGCACTGCCGGCACATTCGGGTTGTGTGGATGTGCGATCAGCGAAATGCCTGAAGCCCAGAAGCGGGGGTCATTCTCGGCGCCCGGTATCTCCTTGCGGAATTCCGGCGCGAACTCGCCATGCACGGTCGAACAATGCACTCCGGCTTTTTCGAACACGCGGCCGCGCAACATCGCCATCACACCGCCGCCACCTGGCGCGCCGCTATGGTCGGTTCGTTGCCACGGCGTGCGTATGAAGCGGCCGGCCGCATGGTCGGCGAGGGGAGCGTCCTCGGGCAGTGCGCCTTCGAGCGCCTCGAAAGCCGCGCAGATATCGTCGCGCAGCGCTTCGAACCAAGTCCGCGCGCGTGTCTTGTGAGCTTCCAGCTGTCCGGCGTCCATCAACGGCTCCAGTCTGCAATTATATCGAGGGGCAGGCCATAGTGCACGGGTGGTCAGGATGCTCTATTTCAGGTCGAGCTTGGCCCTGATCGCTTCGAGATCGCCGCGGCGAAAGCGGTTCGCGCAAGTGTGCTCGAATTCGTCGACCGCAGTGTCGTAGGCGTTTTTCTTGTTTTGGTAGAGTGGAAACTCCGTCTGGAATTTCTTGGCCAGCTCTTCGTGACGAACGACGCGACGTTGGAACTCGTTGAGCGCGGGCTCATCATAGCTGCCGATCATCGGCAATTCGGCACTGAGATATTTCTGAAGAAGCAGTGCTTCAGCGGCCTCGCGGTCGATCGCCGCGATTTCATAGTCGATGGCGACACCGGTGCGGTCGAGGTCCTGCGCGCGGCGCATACAGGCCTCAAGTGCCAGGGCGGACATCGCTGGCTCGTCAGCTCCCGCTGGCTGGCGTGTCATCAGGTCGGCGAGCAAAGTTCGCGCCGCATTCGCGTCGATGGCGCCAAATGCGAATGCAAATGCCGTCGCCATGAGAACCCAGCGGGCCATGGCTCATCTTATCATCTCGGGAAACCGTCCGTCTGGCGCAACGCCTCGCTTGCAACGATTGCGGCCGCCATGGCTATGTTGAGCGAGCGCATGCCAGGCTGCATTGGTATTCGCAGCCGACTATCGGCGGCTGTGTGCACGGATTCCGGCACGCCGGCGCTCTCCCGCCCGAACAGCAGCACTTGATCGGCTCGGAAGACGTGGTCGAGGTACGATTGTTCAGCACCGGTGGTTAGTAGCACCAGGGACAGCCGCTCACGCGTCCGCCACTGCTCGAAGGCCTCGAACGACCCATGACGGGTCAAGGCGACCTGGTCGAGATAGTCCATACCGGCCCGGCGGAACGCACGGTCGGTGATGGGAAAACCGGCCGGTTCAATGATGTGCGCTTCAATCCCCAGGCAGGCACAAAGCCGGAGAATCGTGCCGGTATTCTGGGGGATGTCCGGCTCGTAAAGGGCGATCCGCATGGCGGGTCTGGCGATTTCCAGCTGTCGGGGATTTAAGCCGCTCTAGACGAATGTTTTATGCGACGAATCCTCGCGGGCGCCGGTGCGCAATCAGGCTGAGTGGTGCCGGTCAGCCGCCCGGATTGCATATAATGTAACATTTAAAGCGCGGCCGGACGCAAAACCGGTGTCCACATTTGCTGGCCGCGCTTTTACGGGCTTGCACTCGCACTGCAAGGGTGCCAATAGAACGCCACCGACGCGCTGTCCTGCCTTTTCCAGGGCTGCCGCAACCGGTCCGTCCCCGCCGCCGCGAGACTTCGGTCCCGGGCTCCAGCCGCGGGCGGGAGAATTTAGCCAGCCGGAGGAGAGGGCCTAAGACGTGACGACCGTGTCTTCGGCGGAGCACACGCGCCGCGACTTTCTCTATATCGCCACCGGCGCCGTTGGCGCGGTGGGGGCTGCGGCCACACTGGTGCCGCTGATCGCACAAATGAACCCCGATGCCTCGACCATAGCGGCCGGCGCACCGATCGAGGTCGATCTCGCACCTATCGCCGACGGGCAGATCATCAAGGTGTTCTGGCGTTCGAAACCGATCTTCGTTTTCCATCGCACCAAGAAAGAGATCGAGGAGGCGCAGAAGGTCAATGTCGCCGACCTTCCCGACCCGGAGCCGGATTCGGCCCGCGTCAAGGAGGGCCATGACCAATGGCTCGTCGTCATCGGAATCTGCACCCATCTTGGCTGCATCCCGCTCGCGCACCAGGGCGAATATGATGGCTGGTTCTGCCCGTGCCATGGCTCGCAGTACGATACGTCCGGCCGCATTCGCAAAGGTCCGGCACCGAAAAATCTCTTCCTCCCGCCCTACAAGTTCGTATCCGACACCAAGATCCAGATC
>DAHUXA010000055.1 GCA_027307405.1 Hyphomicrobiales bacterium
CGCGCACTTCAAACGCTGCTGCTGATTGAGGTCGATTTCGGAAAACATCGTGGGCATCAGGTCGCGTTTTTCGACGCCGACGCCGTGCTCACCGGTCAGAACGCCGCCAACCTCGACGCACAGTTTCAGGATTTCCGCGCCGAATTCCTCGGTCTTTGCCAGTTCACCCGGAACGTTGGCGTCATAGAGAATGAGTGGGTGAAGGTTGCCATCGCCGGCATGAAACACATTGGCAACGCGGAGCCCGTATTTTGCGGACATTTGCTTGATGCGCTTGAGCACCAGCGGCAGCTGTGCACGCGGGATGGTCCCATCCGTGCAGTAATAGTCGGGCGAGATTCGGCCGACCGCCGGAAATGCCGCCTTGCGGCCGGCCCAGAACAGCAGTCTCTCCTCCTCCGAACGTGAGGCCTTGCATGATGTCGCCCGGCAGTCGCGCGCGATTTTTTCGACATGTTTGATCAGATGATCGACTTCAACCGCCGGTCCATCGAGTTCGACGATCAGCAGCGCTTCCACGTCTAGCGGATAGCCGGCATGGGCGAACTCCTCGGACGCGGCGATCGCCGGACCATCCATGATCTCCATGCCAGCGGGGATAATTCCTGTCCCGATGATGCGCGAGACACATTCACCGGCATCTTCCGATAACGGAAAGCCGATCAGCATCGCGCGCGCGGTCTCCGGCTTCTTCAGGACGCGCACAGTTACTTCGGTGACCACCCCAAGAAGACCTTCCGAGCCGTTGATAATTCCGAGCAGATCGTAGCCAGCCGCATCGAGATGCTTGCCGCCAAAGCGCAGTACTTCACCGGTGATGAGAACAATCTCGCAGCCCAGGACATTGTTCGTGGTCATTCCGTATTTGAGGCAGTGCACGCCGCCGGAATTTTCGGCCACATTGCCGCCGACGGTGCAGGCGATCTGCGATGACGGGTCAGGCGCATAGTAAAAACCCGCGTGGGCGACGGCATTGCTCACGGCAAGATTGGTGACGCCTGGCTCCACCACCGCGACTCGGTTTTCGAAATCGATTTCACGGATTCGGTTGAACTTGGCCATGCCGAGCAGCACGCCATCGGCAAGCGGCAGCGCGCCGCCAGAAAGCGAGGTGCCCGCGCCGCGCGGAACCACCTTGATGCCCTCGTTGTGGCAATAGCGCAGTACCTCGGCGACCTGCTCGGTGGTCTCTGGCAGCACCACCACCATGGGCAGCTGCCGGTAGGCGGTAAGCCCATCGCTTTCATAGGGCCGCAACTCACGTTCGGTTGCGATCACACCCTCGCCGGGGACGATCGTCCGTAACGCGGCAACGATGCGCTCGCGACGCTGCAGGACCGCAGCGTCCGGTTCAGGCATCCGCAATGACATTCTGTGAGCTCCACCACTAGGCTAGGCACGATATCAGCCATTTGACGGCTTGCACAAAGGGCTGGCAAAACCCAGCGGAAACTGGGTTATGCCTGGAGCGTTGGCTCGGGGGCGGCTGAAAGACGTCACAACGGGAGCAAGATAATGAAATTACTATTTGCATCGACTGCGCTTATAGCGGCGATGATTCAAGTCGCGCAGGCGCAGGATGTGGCCGCCGGCGAGCAATCCTTCAAGAAGTGCTTTCCCTGCCACTCTGTGGGTGAAGGTGCCAAAAACAAGGTTGGACCTGAACTGAATGGCCTCGACGGCCGCCATTCCGGCACGGCTCCCGACTTCAGCTATTCCGACGCCAACAAGAATTCCGGCCTGACCTGGGACGAAGCCACTTTCAAAGACTACATCAAGGATCCGCGCGCCAAGATTCCGAACACCAAAATGATCTTCCCCGGCATTAAAAGCGAAAAGGAAGCCGGTGACTTGTGGGCCTATCTCAAGCAGTTCGGGCCGGACGGCAAAAAGAAGTAAGTTGGACACAGATCAAGCAGGAGTAACCAGGGCACAACTCGAATTTGACCTTGGTCAAGGCCGCGATGGGCGCGGCGAGCCATCATCCACAACAAGCGGGCCAGGAGATTTCATCATGATCAAGGATATTATCGTCAATCTCGGTCTCGGGGCCACTGACCCGGCTTGCGATTACGCGGTTTCAGTGGCCGAAACTTTCGGGTCTCACCTGCTGGGCATCGCCTTTTGCTATGAACCGGTGATCCCTGGAACGATCATGGGCGGTGTTCCGCCGGAAATCATCGAGAGTCAGCGTGCGGAATCGACCAAGAAGGCGCGCACAGCCATTGCACGGTTCGAACAGGCGGCCAAGCGCGCGGGCATTTCAGCGGAGACCCGCACCATAACGGCCAGCATTTCCGGAGCCGCCGACGAGATCGGCCGCATTGGCCGCCGCTTCGACCTGGTGGTTGTCGGCCAGCCTCACCGAGACGATTCGCTGCCCGACGAAGTTATTGATGAAGGCGTGCTGTTCGAATCCGGCCGTCCGGTGATTTTCGTGCCCTTCATCCAGAAGGGGGGCATGAAGGTCGATCGCATTATGGTGTGCTGGGATGGCAGCCGTGCCGCCGCGCGTGCAGTTGCCGACTCCATGCCTTTTCTGAAGAAAGCAAAGCAAGTGGAGGTCGTCATCATCTCCGACAAGCCAGGCAAACGTGACGAAGTGCCCGGCGCGGATCTTGGCCAGCACCTCGCCCGTCACGGCCTCAAGGTGGACGTCAAGCGCATTACGTCGCCCGATATCGACGTGCCCTCCACCATGTTGTCCTATGCGGCGGATTCTTCCGCCGATATGATTGTGATGGGCGGCTACGGCCACTCGCGCTTGCGCGAGTTCGTGCTTGGCGGCGCCACGCGCGGCCTGCTCGAGGCAATGACGGTGCCTGTATTGATGTCGCACTAGAAATTTTGCGGGCAATAGTCATCATCCCAACGGCCGAACGAACAGCGCGAAACCCGGAATCCAGTGACCTCTGTGTGCCCTGCACAATGAATGCCAGGGTTACTGGATTCCGCCTGCGCGGGGACGACACTTAATGGTGTTGGAAAGCCACCTCACACTCCGCGACGGAGAAAAGGTTCTGATCCGGCCGCTCAAGCCGGAGGATGCGGCGCTTTATCCCGACTTTCTCGCCGAGGTGACGGCGGACGACTTGCGCCTGCGTTTCTTCATCCCGATGCGCGAGGTCCGTCACGAGTTGATCGACAAGCTCATCCACTACGATCCGGAACACGCCATGGCCTTCATCGCCATTGCCAAAGCGAGCGGCCGCATGTTGGGCGTGGTGCGCCTGCATGATGACCCCTCCGGCGATGGCGGCGAATTCGCCATTCTGGTGCGCTCACACCTCAAAGGCCACGGGCTCGGCTGGTTGATGATGAAGCACATGATCGCGTACGCCCAGGAGAAAGGGCTGGAAACTGTGCACGGCCAGGTGTTGGCCGAAAACGCTACAATGCTGCAGATGTGCGCCGAGCTCGGATTTCATGTCGACGAAGACCCGAGCGAGCGCGGCATGAAATTCGTAACGCTCCCGCTTCACGAGCTGCCTGCGCTCACCGCTCACTGACCACCACGAATGCAACTTTGACGCAAACCGGATCAGCGTCCGGGGCATGTAAGATCTACGGCAGCACGCATTGCGCGACGACGCCGCGTGCGCGCGCATCGACGACGCCAAGCGCGCGCAAAGCCAGCAGCGTTGTTGTCTGCACAGCCTCGCGCGTCGCGCCCCCCGATGGGGCCAGAGGCCCGACCACTCCTTCCAGGACCGCGCCGACAACAGCCGGCGCTGCGAACCGCGCGTCCTGGTCGGGCACGTGGCCAGCCGCGACGGCGGCACCGATGCGTTTTTCCAGTTCGGCCACCAGCGCGCGGCGGAACTTGAGGCGCAGCGTATCGACGTCGGCGTCGACCGGCTCGGCCGTCAATGCCCAGGCAAGCCGGCGTTCCTGCAATGCACGCGCGGCGAAGGTGGCAATGCAAGCAGCCAGCGCCGACAAGGGCCCGGGTGCGGCGTCGGCAGCGGCACGCATCGCGGCGAGTTCGCGCTCGGCTGTGCCGGCGATCATTTCTGCAACGAGATCGTTCTTGGATGGAAAATAGCGATAGACAGTACCGGCTGCGATATCGGCCCGTTGCGCTACGGCCGCAATCTGGACAGCACCCATGCCTTCCTCGCCGGCGATCGACTGCGCTGCGTCGAGGATTGTCTGCTCACGCTCTGCGAGCTTGCGGACCACGTTCTCGGTGCGGCGATAGGCCATGAACGACTGAGCGCTGATTCATGGGTAAAAGGCAAGATCGCGGTCTCCGCGGAGCCTAAACACGCTTGAAAGGTGATCGTTCGGTCCGTGCGGTACCTACCGCTTTCGCGACCCGTACATATCTTAAGGTAGCCGGCCGCCCTGGTGTGCCCCCCGGGTTGCGTCGTCCCCAAACGTAGCAGCCTCAACCACCAGACGGCCGGCACCTATTTTCGCTGCGGACTGGACGGGCTTGTGAGGCAGTGCGCTTTCCCAGGCTTTCGGCTACATTATGAAGGTTCCGCGGTGGGTGAGCGGGTGAGCGAAATGGTACTGAGTGAGCGGATGCACGCGCTAGGCGATCAGGCCCGATCCAGCCGGCAATGGCGTGCCGATCAATCGCCAAAAGAAAAGCAAGATGATGACGCGGCCAAGGCGGCCATCATTCACGAATGGGAAAACTGGGCCGCCTTAAATCCAGATGATGTAACCAGCCCCGATGTTTGCACTTACTTCTTCAGCCATTTGCAGCGGAAAAAGGTTGAACTACTTAATTTCCGTTCTGAGCATAAGTGGCAATCGGTCCACGACTGGCTCGTTCAAGAGGATCGCGTCAAGGATTGAGATACGAATGCCGCTTTCGAAGCAAAAGCGGACATCGGCGCGTTGGGTCTGCTAGGGTGGAGAAGGTGACGAGGGATTAAGATGCCATGAGCACCACTGTCGGACTCGATAAAGAAATTTTCAGCTGCGAAGTTTCTGACGAAGCACTTGAGGCTGCGGCCGGCACGAAGAACGAGATGGCGGTCCGCTACACGCTTTATGCCTGCACGTCTGTAGATTGTGCCCTGGCTCCTGAAATCTTCCGCGACTGGCCGTAGGTAAAATGACGGCGAACACAGAGCCGCCCATTCTTTGTGGGTAAGGCGCTTTTGACCCAAAGCGGCCTGGCGATCCCCGAATCGTTCCTGCTGCGTGCCGACGAGGTGATCGAATAGCGATCATTTTACTGCGCTGCACGAGTCCACTTCTGGCACAAAGCCGAGATCGATCTTGGTCGGAATCTGAGGCTGGTGTGTGCCATTTCGCCACCCGCGACCCAATCGCAAAGTGATAGGCTTGGCCAGGCGCGTTTTTGGGGGTGTACATGCAGCGTCGTGATTTTATCGCACTTCTTGTCGGCACGGCTGCGTGGCCGCTCACAGCACGCGCACAGCCGAAAAGTGCCCTTGTCGGCTACATGGGCAACTCCACCGCGACGTTGGAGGCCAATCTCGTCGGCTCGTTCCGCGATGGTCTGCGCGAGCTTGGCTACGAGGAAGGACGCAACATCACCGTTAAATACCTCTGGGCGGACGGAAAGTATGAACGATTTCCGACGCTCGTCGCCGAACTCATCGCCGCGAAAGTCGATGTCATCGTCACGGCCGGTACGCCCGCCGCGCTCGCAGTGAAAGAGGCGACAACGACTATACCACTCGTGATGGTCGCAGTTGGCGATCCCGTTGGCACCGGTCTTGTAAGGAACTTGGCACAACCGGGAGGAAATCTCACGGGACTAAGTTCGGTTGCGCCGGATCTTGAGGGTAAGAGGCTGCAGCTTTTGCAGAATGTCGTTCCCAAGCTTTCGCGTGTTGCTTTGTTTTTTAATTCGCTCAATCCATTTCACGTCGTATCGATGCGTCAGGCGAGCGCCGTAGCCCCGACATTGGGCATAACGCTGCAACCGCATGACATACGCACATCTGAACACCTTGACGGAGCCTTTGCCGCCATTCGCAAGGAGCGGCCGGACGCGCTTTTCATTCTGGCAGACCGTGTATTCTTGCATAACCGTCAACGCCTGATGGACTTCGCAAAAGAACAGCGCCTACCGAGTGTGAATGCCTATGAGGAGCTGGTGGAGGCCGGAGGTTTGATGTCCTACGGTCCGAGCTACGAGGACATGCACAGACGCGCCGCAATATATGTCGATAAAATTCTTAAGGGCGCGAAGCCAGGCAATCTGCCGATCGAACAGCCCACCAAGTTCACTTTCATCATCAACCTCAAAAGTGCCAAAGCGCTCGGTCTCACGGTGCCGCCGCTGGTGTTAGGGCTCGCAGATCGGCTAATCGAATAGTGTCCGCGGACCAATCTCCGCTTGCGATATAAGAGCAAAGATTTCAGGCCGTCGTGTCCGCTCTTGACCCAAAGCAGACTTTGACAGGTAGAGACAATGAGTACTGCGGCCTAAGCGAAGTGAAAGAGCTGACCGCGGCTTGAGCCTCGCGGTGGTCCCTCGCCTTTCAGGTCCGGCTCCCGCTCCCCCCGCCGCCCGCCAGCGATTTCTCGCGGATGCCGGTCAGCGTTGAGGTCGGCGTGATCGCTTCCGGATCGATCTTGAGACGGATGATCGACGGTTTGCCGGAAGCACGGGCGGCGGCAAAAGCAGCCGGGAAATCGGCGCTTTTCTCCACCACCGCGCCATAGCCGCCAAATGCAAGTGCATAGGCGACAAAATCGGGATTTCGCAAATCGGTGGCGATGACGCGGCCGGGGTAGTCCCGCTCCTGGTGCATGCGGATGGTGCCATAGATGCCGTTGTCGGCCAGCAGCACGATCACTGGCAACTTGTATTGCACGGCGGTCGCAAAATCCTGCCCCGTCATCAGGAAGTCGCCGTCGCCGGCAACGCACAGCACCAAACGGTCGCGATACAGCGTCTGCATCGCGAGCGCGGCAGGCAAGCCATAGCCCATGGAGCCCGACGTCGCACCGACAAGCCCGCCGAACTTGCGCACACGATAGAAGCGGTGGACCCAGCCGGAGAAGTTGCCGGCACCTTGCGTCATGATCGCGTCGGCCGGCAGGTTGTCGCGCAGCCAAACCATGACCTCGCCGAGATTGACAGCGCCGGGCACGGGCGTCGCCTTCTCGCCCCAGGCAAGATAGTCGGCATGGGCCGTATCGCTTTCACCCCGCCAGGCTATGTCCGCCGGCGGCTGCAATCCTTCGAGTGCCGCGCAAAACGCAGTCGGCGCCGCATTGATGGCGAGATGCGGGTGATAAACCCGGCCCAATTCCTCCGCGCCCGGATGGACATGCACCAGGTTGGTCTGCGGCTCGGGGATGTCGAATACGCTGTAGCTTTGCGACGGCATTTCGCTGAAGCGTCCGCCGATCAGCAGAACCAGATCGGCACCTTTGACACGCGCAAGCAGTTTCGGATTCGGACCGATGCCGAAATCGCCGGCGTAACAGCGATGCATTGCATCAAACAAATGCCCGCGCCGGAAGGTCGTGGCCACCGGCAGCGCAAAGCGCTCCGCAAAACGCATCAACGCGGCACTCGCTTGCTCCGTCCAACGGCTGCCGCCAATCAGCGCGACCGGACGCTTCGCTGCCCAAAGCAGCTTCTGGAGCCGGCTCATGTCGTCTAGGCCCGGCCAGATTTCCACGGGCTCAAAGGCGGTGGCATCGGACACCGACACGCGCTCGCGCAACATATCCTCTGGCAGTGCGATCACCACGGGGCCCGGACGGCCGTTGCACGCAGTGTGAAAGGCACGCGAAACGATCTCGGGGATACGCGACGGATCGTCGATCTCGGTCGCCCACTTCGCCATGGAGCCGAATACCGCACGATAGTCGAGCTCCTGGAACGCCTCGCGATCGCGCATGTCGCGGCCGACCTGCCCGACAAACACGATCATCGGCGAGGAATCCTGGCGCGCAATATGAATGCCGGCCGACGCATTGGTGGCGCCGGGTCCACGCGTGACGAAGCAGATGCCGGGCCGGCCGGTTGTTTTGCCGACTGCTTCCGCCATGATCGCGGCAGTACTTTCGTGCCGGCAGACAGTAAGTGCGATGTCGCTACCGTAAAATGCATCGAGCGCGGCAAGGTAGCTTTCGCCAGGGACACAAAAAGCGTGACGCACCCCGTGGATCGACAGCTGGTCGATCAGGATTTCTCCGCCGCTGCGTGCGTTGTCCTTGCCGCGCATGAACTCTGCTTCCGTGGTCCACATTCTAGCGCAAACTCGTCATGGCCGGGCTTGTCCCGGCCATCCACGTCGTCTTCCTTGCTCAAAATCCGCAGGCGTGGATGCCCGGCACAAGGCCGGGCATGACAGTGAATGACTCAGCCGACGATCTTTGCCGGCGGGATCTTTGGCGAGAAGGGCGCTGGTGTCATCAACCAGTTGGCCTGCTCAATGACGTTGCCGGCTTTGGCATTCTCGGACAAAAAATGTTTCCAGTCCGGATCCTGCATCATCTTGGCGCGTTTTTGCTCGCGATCGCCTGCGCTCTCATAGATCCAGCCGTGCACCAGCGTGTTGAGCTGCCCGGTTTCGCTGACCAGATAATAGTGCGGCTCACCCATGTAGCGGAGCTGCACCGGATAGGCGAGCTTGCTGTAAAGGTCGAGTTGCGCCGGGACCCTGCCCGGCAGAATCCGATAAGTCCGGTGGTCGATGAGCACTGAGCTCCTCCCTTGAAAAGTGCCGCCTGATACAGCGGTCAGGCGGCACTCTCCCGGCAAGGCGCTTGCCGGTCAATAGGATCGGAGCGATAGCCGAAATTTGATCGCGCGAAATACCGGTCAGCTAGCAGACTCGACCGTGGCCACCTGATAGGTATGCATCTCTCCGTCCTCGTTGCGGATTGAGACATATTCGCCCGGACGGAAGGGATGCGCGCCGAAGCGGTATCCGCTTTCGTCGTCATCGTCTGCAGTCTCATCATAGTCAAACACCCAGCGCGCATGCTCGGGTCCGCCCGGCCGGTGCACCAGGAAGCCGAGTTCATCATCTTCACCTTCCCA
Organism: Hyphomicrobiales bacterium; assembly: GCA_027307405.1. GTDB lineage: Bacteria > Pseudomonadota > Alphaproteobacteria > Rhizobiales > Xanthobacteraceae > Pseudolabrys. Next base: position 8,996 of record DAHUXA010000055.1, read on the forward strand.
GAACCGGCGGACGCGGCAATGATCGCGATGCTGTTTCCAGAGGGCGACGTCGATATGACCTTTCGCATCGAGCGGCGCGACAAATTCATAACCGTGCCGCGGCGAGCCCTGGGGAAACTCCTTGGAGCGCGCGAGATTGAGCCTGATGCGTTTGAAAGTGTGCGGCAAGGTGGTCACGGTCTGGTCTCCTTGATCAGTATGATGGTGAGCATCATGCCACGGTCCGGCAAGGCCATATTGATCTGGATCAGCCTGCCAAACATGGCCCAATGCGACTATGGCCCGGGCATGAAGGGCACGGCGGGATGACGGCAGAGGCCTCCCAGCAGCCGGTGATCGACTTTTTGAGCGATCCTGCCACCCACGGCGGCGCGCCAGTCAAGCGCATCGACACCCACGCCGCCTCGATTTTTCTGGCCGGCGAACGGGCGTTCAAAATCAAGCGCGCGGTGCGCTTTCCGTTCCTCGATTTTTCCACACTCAAAAAACGCAAGGAGGCCTGTGAAAACGAGATGACGGTCAATCGGGGCTTGGCCCCATCGATCTACCGCGGCGTGGTGCCCATAACGCGCGCGCCAAACGGCCGGCTCGCGATCGGCGGAAAAGGCGAACCGGTCGAATGGGCCGTTGAGATGCGGCGGTTTGACGACAGCCAGACACTCGATCATCTGGCCGAGACCGGTCGCGTGAGCGAGGCGCTCGCAGATGCACTCGGGCGGGCCGTGGCGGCGGCGCATCGGGTGGCGCCCACGGTCACCGACTTACATTTCGTCGAAACGCTCGCCAGAATCATTGGGCAGAATGAGACCGAGCTCGCAGCCGAACCTCATCTGCTTTCATTGCAGGACCTGCGCGCGCTGGCTGCCGCAACGCGTGACGCGTTCGAACGCGTGAAGCCGCTGCTGCAATTGCGCGAACGCGCCGGATTGGTGCGGCGGTGCCATGGCGATCTGCATCTGGGCAACATCGTGCTCATCGACGATAAGCCTGTGCTTTTCGACGCCATTGAATTCGATTTTCGCATTGCCACCTGCGACGTTTTTTACGACCTGGCCTTTCTGCTGATGGACCTGATCGAGCGTGGACTTCATCGCGCAGCGAATATTGTGTTCAATCGCTATCTGGCGGATACCCAGCGCATTCATGATCTCGATGCGCTTGCGGCGCTGCCGCTGTTCATGTCGGTCCGCGCGGCCATCCGCGCCAAAGTGACCGCAGCACGGCTCCGGCAGGACGGTTCGCAACCAGAGCTTACGCACACCGCGCGTGACTACGCCACGCTGGCGCAAAAGCTGTTGGCGCCCGCCAAAGCTCGGCTCATTGCGATCGGCGGATTGTCCGGCACCGGAAAGTCACGGCTCGCGCGCGCGTTGGCGCCTGGCCTGCCGCCATTGCCGGGCGCGGTGGTGCTGCGCAGCGATGTCGAGCGCAAGGCACTGTTTGGCGTGGGCGAGACCGAACGGCTTCCGGAAAAAGCCTATTCGGCGGAAACCACAACCAGGGTTTATGCAACGCTGGCAGAAAAGGCGCGGCGCGCGACGGCGGCCGGCCACTCGGTTGTCGTGGACGCCGTATTCGCGCAGCCAAGCGAGCGGGCCGACATCGCAAAATCCGCGGGGAGTGCCGCCTTCCAGGGCCTGTTCCTCACCGCCAATCTGGAAACCCGCCTCGCCCGCGTTGGCAGCCGCACCAGTGACGCTTCGGACGCCGGTTCGACCGTTGCGCGCAAACAGGAAGAGTTCGATCTCGGCCAAATCAACTGGTCGAAAGTCGATGCCTCCGGCACGCCGGACGAAACTTTGATCCGCGCCGAGGCAATGCTCGACCGGAAGTAAGCGAGCTATGCGTTGCGGGCCCTACTGTTCCGCCGCGCGCCCGGTGGCATTCGGCGCGAAACACATGCATAGGTTGGCCGAGAACGCCTGTTGGCGGGGCAAGGATGACGACCGCGAAATCCCGACATGCTCTTGCCGTAAGGCTCGCGGCCGGAATCGCCGGCTATTGCGCCTTCATCAATCTTTATTCGCCGCAGTCGATTCTGCCATTGTTGTCGCAGGAATTTGGTGCAGGCGCAGCCGAAGTCTCGACCATTATCACCGTAAGCACGCTGGCCGTGGCACTCACAGCCCCCTTCACCGGAACGGTCGCGGATGTGCTGGGTCGCAAACGCGTGATCGTCGCGGCGATGTTTGTGCTGGTCATTCCGACCGTGATGGTCGGCCTCTCGACCAATCTGACGGCGCTCATCTTCTGGCGCGCCGTGCAGGGCATGGTGCTGCCGCCGATTTTCGCGGTCATGGTGGCCTATATCGGTGATGAATTGCCGCGCCACGAGGCGACGACCGTAGCCGGCATCTATTCCTCGGGATCAAGCCTGGGCGGCTTCAGCGGCCGGCTTTTCACCGGCCTGCTTGCCGATTTGATCAGCTGGCGCGCAGGCTTTATGGCGCTCGCGGCAATCGCCTTTGCCGGCGCAATCGTTGTTGCGTTTCTTTTGCCGCATGAGCGCAAATTCGTGCGCTCCGAAGGCCTGCTCGCCTCCGGCAAGCAGATGCTTGCGCATTTGCGCAATGGCCAGCTGATCGCGACGTACGCGGTCGGCTTTGGCGTGTTGTTCAATTTCATCACGACTTTCACCTACGTGAGTTTTTATCTGGCGGCACCGCCCTTCAATCTTTCAGCGAGCTGGCTCGGCGCGATCTTCGTCGTCTATCTCACTGGTTCCGTGCTCACACCCTGGACCGGTTGGGCTGTCGGACGCTTTGGGCGGCGGCGGTTCACGGTGCGCGTTATCGCCGTGTGGGCCGTCGGAATCGCGCTGACGCTTGCCCATTCACTGCCGCTCATCATTGCGGGGCTGGCGCTCTGCGCCGGCTGTGGCCTGATATGCCAGGCGGTTTCGACCGGCTATGTCACCGTCACGGCCAAAGCCGGGCGTTCGTCGGCGGTGGGGCTCTACGTCACCAGCTTCTATATTGGTGGCAGCTTCGGTGCCGCGCTCGGTGGCGCCGCATGGACGATCGGCGGCTGGCAGGCCTGCGTCGCTATTGTCATCGCCATGCTTGTGATCATGTCGGCGATTGTGTTTTTCGCCTGGGCGCGCCGCGTTCCGGCCGCCACCAGCATCCCGCCAATCGAACCGCCTTGAACTAGCATCGGGTTTCGGCCCACGCCGGTTTGTGCGCCACAAGCAGCGGACCATAGACCAGCACAAACAGCGTAAATCCGACAATCCAGGCGAGGCCGGCAAATTCCAGGAGTTCAATGGATCCAACAAAGGCCGCGACGATCCGAGCCAGCGCCGCAGCCAGCACGGCAACGTAGATGCCTTGCGTTGCAGGTCCGGCTTGCAATGGCTGTCCCGTGTGGCCAAGCGTCGCCCGAGTCATCACTGCCAGTGTCATGAGGCCAATAGCGCCCGCAGTCCAGGCATGCACGCCGGCGCTCGGCGGGACAGCGCTGAGGAACGCCGATGCACCCATCAGCAAAAATCCCAGCGGCACAAAGGCGTAACCGACATGCAGCACCAGCACCAGACGGTCGGCAAGTGTGCGGTCGCCGGCCCAGCGCGCGAGACGCGCGCACTGCAAGCACCCGGTGATCAGTAGCAGCACCCCCGTGGTTGGATGCGCCGGTGCGCCGATCCAACCCAACAACGCAATCGCACTTGTCGCGATCGTCGCCAAATCGAAACGCGAGAATGGCACCGGCCGCCGGCCAGGATTGTTGCGTGCGAGCCAGTTGCCGGTGAAACTCGGCACGATGCGGCCGCCGATCAAAGAGATGAGCAGTATGACTGCCGCAATGCCGATGCGGTTACCGTAGTCGGCCGATCCTTTGAGGAATACCTCGGCGTGGAAAACGATATTGCCTGCTATGAGCACGCCGAGAATGATCAGAACGCGCAGATTGCGCCAGTTCTCTCCCACGATAATTTCGCGCGCCGCAACAATCGCGAGCGCGATCAGAAAGCTCGCGTCGATCAGGGCCGCCGCGACACCGCTGATCTTCGCTGACCACAGGATGGCGGCGCGGCCGGCGAGCCACAGGAATGCGAGGCCCGCGAGCGGCCAGCCGCTCACAGGCAGGCGGCCTGTCCAGTTCGGGATGGCGGTGAGCAGGAAGCCGGCGACCGCTGCAGCGACATAACCGTAGAGCATCTCGTGGGTGTGCCAATCGAGCGCGGTGAGATGCGTCGGCAGCGTGAAAACACCCATATACTGCGGCAACCAAAACAGGAGGCCGAACGCCGCCCATAAGCCCGCAGCGAGAAAAAATGGACGGAATCCGTAGGCAAATAAGGCCGGACCGGCGTACTCGCGGCGGCGCTTCAGAGCGGCGGGAATCGGCATTGGCAAACTCTCACGTCAAACCTTTGGCATGCCTGCGGCGTGCACGAATTGATTTGAATCATAGCCCGGCGTGGTACATCGCCACGCCCTTCAGCAGGCTGCACTTGGATGCCAGTGTGGCGCATAACCCCGCGCAAGCACGGCAAGGGTCGACGGCGGCGTCAGCACGTCGACCTCGATGCCGCGTGGGCGCGGCTTTGACCCCGCATATCCCGAAGGCGTCCAGCGCAATAACCGTTTGCCTCGTATGGCAAAACTTCCGCCATCGAGCACGACCATCGCGCCATCCGGCAGTGTGTCGAGCTTGCGGCGATGGATGCGTTTGGCTTTGCCACTCAACCGTTCGGCGTGAAGGACCTTATCCATCGACGACGACGATGCGCGCGTCGTCTTGCCCGAGAACAACGTCGCAAATCGTTCAGCATCCTTGCGACGGCACTCGAAGCACGGCCGGTGGCCGGCGGCGAACGCCGTGACCTCATCGAGAAAGAACAATTCCGTGTAATAGCGGCCCCAGACATCGCGCTGCCGATTTTTGAATTCAAGCACGCAGCAGATCCACTGCCGCGACGCCCAGCGCCGGCTGGTCAAGTTTTGATCGTCGGTATGAAACCGGCCACCGCGATTGCCCATCAACATCCCGCGGGCCCGCGACGCAAATAACGCACCGAACGGATCGACGCGGTTTTGCAAAGGCATTGCTGTTCCTCAGAGCGCAAGCGCACGCGCGAATGCAGCCGCTCCCATTCCGCAGATCACGGCCAGGAGGTCGTTACGGCGCAACGCCATCACGGCCAGCGAGGTGACAACAGCGATGGCGGCTGCGGTTCCGCCTCGCACGGCAAGCGGCAGAATAATTGACATGATGACCGCTCCCGGTAGCGCGTTGAGGATGCTGCGCACGCGGCGCGTCAGCGGCACATATCCCATGAGCCAGAAGCCGCCCGCGCGGATCGCGTAGGTCACACCTGCCATTGCGGCGATGACCATCCAGATGCCGAATATGCCAAGATCGGAGTTCATTCTGGCTGCTCGTCGATATAACCACCCGCGATGGCGCCGGCGATCGACCCCGCCATGATGAACCACCAGCCGGGCACCAGGCGCTCGACGACGACCGCAACGATTCCTCCGATAACCCAGCCCCAGGCGTGGCGCGCACCCTTCCATAGCGGGACCAGCATGGCGGCGAAAAATGCCGGCATCACAAGGTCGAGTCCGTATCGTGCCGGATTGACGATGAAGCCACCGAGGAAATACCCGATGCCGGTGGCCGCCAGCCAACCCGTCATGATGGTGGTGGCGGCGCCAAAATAAACCGCGAAATCCCGGCCGCCCTCAGCGCGATAGCGCATGGCAATCAGCCATGTCGCATCGGTGAGAAAAAATAACCCCGTGTAAGCCTGCCACGCCGGCCGCTGGCCGAACCAGGGGCGCATCGCCACGCTCATCAAAAACAAACGCGCGCCAATAACGGCTGTCAGCAGGGCAATCGTTATGACCGCACTCCAAGTGAGAACGTGCGGCCAAATTTCCAGGGCAACGAGCTGGGCAATGCCGGAGCAGACCAAGAAATTCATCGCCAGGCTTTGGAAGAACGAAAGGCCTTGCCGCGCCGCTGCCGCACCGACGACCAGCCCGAACGCCATGATGCCGGGCGCCACCGGAAGCCCGCGCTGCAGTCCCAGCATGAAGCCGGACCAATTTGGCCCCTCCGATGGTGATCCGGATGCGGTCATGACGAATGCGAGGTTGCAAAAACAAAGGCCGGGCGATGGGCCCGGCCTTAATAACATCACCCGCGGAAGGAACTAGCCCTGCGGCTGCGGAGCGACTTCGCCCGACGGCGGCTCGGGCCGCGGACGCGGCTTGCCGGACGGCGGCACTGCGGACGAACGAGGGGTGGTCGGCTCGATCACCGATTCACGCACCGGCCGCTTGCCCTTGATCAGGTCGATGATCTCGTCGCCGGTCAGCATCTCGAACTCAAGCAGGCCCTTGGCCAGAACTTCAAGGTCGGCGCGCTTCTCCGTGAGAATCTGGGTCGCCTCCGCATAGCCGGCCTCGACCAGCTTGCGGACCTCGGCGTCGATCGTCTGTGCGGTCGCTTCCGAAATATTTTGCTGCCGCGACACCTGGTAACCGAGGAAAACCTCGTCCTGGTTCTCGCCATAGGCGACGGTGCCGAGCTTGTCGGACAGGCCCCAGCGCGTGACCATCAGGCGCGCGAGCTTGGTCGCCTGCTCGATGTCGGAGGCGGCCCCCGACGTCACCTTTTCCCGGCCAAATACCATTTCCTCGGCGACGCGCCCGCCCATCATGATGGCGAGACGGGACGTCATCTGCTCGCGGCTCATCGACAGCTTGTCGCGCTCCGGCAATTGCATGACCATGCCAAGTGCGCGGCCACGCGGAATGATGGTGGCCTTGTGCACGGGGTCGGTCGCCTTGACGTTAAGCGCGACGAGGGCATGGCCGCCCTCGTGATAGGCGGTCAGCATCTTTTCTTCGTCGGTCATGACGAGGGACTTGCGCTCGGCGCCCATCATCACCTTGTCCTTAGCGTCCTCGAACTCAGCCTGCGTGACCATGCGCTTGTTGCGCCGCGCGGCCATCAGCGCGGCTTCGTTCACCAGATTCATGAGATCGGCACCGGAGAAGCCCGGTGTGCCACGTGCAATGGTCTTGAGGTTCACGTCGGGAGCCAGCGGCACCTTGCGCACGTGAACCTTCAGGATGTTCTCGCGGCCGACCACGTCGGGGTTCGGCACCACGACCTGACGGTCGAAACGTCCGGGACGCAGCAGCGCCGGATCAAGCACGTCGGGCCGGTTGGTGGCCGCAATAAGAATAATGCCTTCGTTGGCTTCGAAGCCGTCCATCTCCACCAGCAACTGGTTGAGCGTTTGCTCGCGCTCGTCATTGCCGCCGCCGAGACCGGCGCCGCGATGACGGCCGACCGCATCGATTTCGTCGATGAAGATGATGCAGGGCGCGTTCTTCTTGGCCTGCTCGAACATGTCGCGCACACGGCTCGCGCCAACGCCGACGAACATCTCGACGAAGTCCGAACCGGAAATGGTGAAGAACGGCACGTTGGCTTCGCCAGCAACCGCACGCGCGATCAGAGTCTTGCCGGTGCCCGGTGGGCCGACCAGCAAGACGCCGCGCGGAATGCGTCCGCCGAGGCGCTGGAATTTACCCGGATCGCGCAGGAACTCGACGATCTCCTGCAAATCCTGCTTGGCTTCGTCGACGCCGGCGACATCCTCGAAGGTGACGCGGCCATGCGCTTCGGCCAGAAGTTTTGCGCGCGACTTGCCGAAGCCGAGTGCTTTGCCGCCTGCGCCTTGCATCTGGCGAGACAGAAAAATCCAAACACCGATCAGCGCGATAAACGGCAACCATGAGACCAGCAGCGAGACAAACCACGGGACATTGTCCTGCTGCGGCCGCGCCGTGATCGTGACGCCCTTGGAATAGAGTTTCTGCACCAGACCAGGATCGTTCGGTGCGTAGGTCTGGAAGCTGGTGCCGTTCGCGAACGTGCCGTGGATCTCGGGCCCCTGGATCACCACATCGCGCACGCGGCCCTGATCGACCTCGGTCAACAGTTGCGAGAATGAGATGTCTTGCGCGGTCGTGCGCTGGCCCGGATTCTGGAACAGCGTGAAGAGCGCCAGCAGCAGCAGGACGATGATCACCCAAAGGGCGAAATTGCGGAGATTAGCGTTCATCAAGCGTCCTGACCCCGCCGCGAACGTGTCCCGCGGCAATATGTTTTATGCATCCGTTTCGTGGCGACATCACGTCGGACCCGTTAACCAATGTAGGCAGCACCAGCCCCCAAGAAAAGCCCTCGAATCTTAATATTCTAGCGTGTTTTCGCATGGCTGAGCCGGCGAGGTCCGGGCGTGGTTAAAAGCTTGCGACCGCGTGGCGGCGCCCTTTCGACAATAAGTTGGTGGCCCTCCAGCGTCACGACTGCACCCGCCAGCGTGCGGCGAAAGCGTCTATTAGCTGTATTTTCCGCGGCATCGAGGGCTGATTTGAGTGCCTCGAGCTTGCCGAGCTCGACTGGTCCCTCATCGCCCGTCTTGGCCACGGCACGGCAGAGCAGCCGGAGCGCGATTTCGGCGGGTAATTCGGCAAAGCCGCGCGCCTCAATGGTGATCGCGTTTTGAGCCGGCAACTCCACCGCCAGTTCACTCGTGGCGCGGTCGACTGCGGCCTCGATCGCCGCCTCCGCCCGTTTGAGCCGGCGCGCGAGCAGCGTCAGCCGGCGGGCATCGAGACCCTCGTGCGCGAGCGCATCCATCAGGCCGCGCAGCCGCACGCGAGTGAAACGCGGATCGCGATTGGAAGGGTCGTCGGCGTAATCAATTTTCGCCGCGCGCAGCGTAGCGACCAGCCGCGACTTCGGAATGTCGAGCAGCGGACGTACGAGACAGATCTCCGCGCCCTCCACCTCACCTTTCCCCGGAGCCCGCTGTACCACGGGAAGAGGACTCACTTTGGCCATCGCCCCCAGCCCCGTCAGTCCGCTGCCGCGCGCCATACGGATCAGCACGGTCTCGGCCTGATCGTCGAGCGTATGCGCCGTGAGGATGTGCGTCGCTCCTGCCTTGCGGGCAACATCTCCGAGCAATCGGTACCGGGCGGCACGCGCCGCCTCCTGCACGCCGGTTGAAGGCTTGCGTCCAGTCCAACGCAGCGTGCGGTGCGCGATCTTGAGTTTGCGCGCGAGGCGCGCGACCCCAGCCGCCTCGCCTTTGGATTCCTTGCGCAACCCGTGGTCGATCGTGACGGCGATCAACTTCGGTTTCGTTTTCAGTGAATCGCGCCAGCGCGCGGCGAGCACCATGAGCGCCGTCGAATCCGGACCGCCGGACACCGCCAGCACCAGCGCGGGAAAAGTTTGCAGACCGGAGAAGAGAACTTTTGTTTCCGACGCCGAGACGACTTTCGTCTCAGCAGTGCGCACGCTTCTGTTCCTGCTCAACGCCGCGCTTAACGCCGGTGGAGGCACGCGGATACTTGCGTCCAACTTCGGCAAGCGTGGCGCACGCGGCTTCCTTCTGGTTCAACGCGGCGAGCGACTGACCCAGGCGCAGCAGGGCGTCAGGCGCCTTGCCGGCGCGTTCGAACTTGGTCGAGACCCCCAGGAACGATTCCGCAGCATCACGATAGCGTTGTTGCTGGAAGAGGCTTTCCCCAAGCCAGTATTGGGCTTCCGGCACCAGACGCTCGTTCGGATATTTCTTCAGAAAATCGCGGAATGCCTGTTCGGCGAGCGAATAGTCCTTATGCAACACGTAGCCGTAGGCCATGTCGTATTCGTCCTGCGGCGAAGCCGACGGTGGCAACGTCGCAAGTTGCGCGCCGGCAGGAGCATTGGGAACCGCGGGCCTTACTTGCTGTGGCGGCGACGGTGGCGGCGGAGCCGCCACCTGAGGCACGGGCACCGGCACGGAACCTGCCGAGGCGACCGCCGAATGCGGCGCAACCGCTTGCGGCGGCGGCGAATTATTATTGCCGGCGATAGTCGACAGATCGAGCGGTGCACCGGCACCACGCCCGCCAGGAGCGCCGACCGGCGTTCCATTGTCTTGCATTGGTTCGGGCGCGGCGATCACCGCCTGGTTGCCCAACGTCCGCGGCGCTCCCGGTGCATTCGGATTTTGCGAAGGATCGAATACATCAGAGCGTCGTCCGGGATTCGATGCCGGCGGCGGCGCGTTTCCCGGACCGACTGGCGCGGCTTGCGGCACCGGCGCAGGCCCACCCCGCGATCCCAATTGTTGGAGGCGGTACTCGGTATCGTCCTGCATGCGCTTGAGCTGCATCTCGAGCTGCTGATTGCGATACTGAAGCTGCTCGAGGGTTCCGGTCAGCTGGCGCAGGGCGCTTTCCATGCGGTCGAGCCGAACCGAAAGGTCGCCGGGATCGGATTGCGCGACCCGGCCCGACGGGGCCGGCTGGGCTGACTGTCGCGATTGCGCCGGCGGCTCGCCGCGGCTGAACAGATTGTCGAGGAAATTGCCCGACCCGCGCTGATCCTGTGCCAGTGCGGAACCGGCCAGCAGCAACAGCGAAAGTGCGGCAAGTGCCGCGGTTCCAGATGATGGTCGTAAACGCGTCATGTCAGATGATGAAGACCGGCAGCGGCCGTTTGTCCCGTGTGAGCGTAACATAAGGCGCGCTGCGTCGAAATTGTGACTACGAACCTGTGCTCTGGTCATGCCCGGCTTTATGCCGGGCACTCACGTCTTTTTATCGAGCGCAATCAAGACGTGGATGGCCGGGACAAGCCCGGCCATGACGGCTTTTGAGAGCTTATTTGGCCCTAGGAACTTGCGCCCAGGACAGTGACGGCGCGGCGGTTTTGCGACCAGCAGGAGATGTCATTGCAAACCGCGACCGGACGCTCCTTGCCATACGAGATGGTGCGCATGCGCTGCTGCTGGATGCCACGCGACGTCAGATAATCACGCACAGCCTGAGCACGGCGGGCCCCCAGCGCGATGTTGTACTCGCGTGTGCCGCGCTCGTCCGCGTGGCCCTCGATCGTAAACTGGCTGTACTGGACATAATTCGTCAGCCATTGCGCTTGCTTGTCGAGCGTTGCGCGCGCCTGCGGCGTGAGCTCGGAGGAGTCGGTTTCAAAGAACACGCGGTCACCGACATTGACGACGAAGTCCTGCTGGCTACCTGGCGTCGCCGCGCCTGCGGCATTCGCCTGCGCGTCCTCGCCCCTGTTGGCACAGGCCGAGATCGTCAGAGCCGCGGCCAAGACCATGGCCAGCCGCGTGATGTGCAACATCTTCTTCATATCGATCATTTCCGGTGCCTCCATTTCACGCGTACAGACCGGACCTTGCGTGTGGGTCTAGCAGGCCGTTCGTTAAACGAACGTTCCATCAACCTTGATGGAACATTGCGCAGACCCAATAAAACTGTGGGACCCCCATAAACCATTTCTGATGGTTAAGACAGGGTGAAAATAAGGCCTGTTTGCGGCTATCAAGACAAAAGCGGCGACCAAGCCGGATCCGAGGCATAACTGGGCGTCGGAACCTTCAGCTCGTTGCGGCCGCTGATGTCGATCGTAAAAAGCGACGGCCCCTGCCCCACATCGCGGAAGAACATCAGCACGCGTCCGTTGGGCGCGAAAGTTGGCCCTTCGTTGTGGAAGCCCTCGGTGAGCAAGCGTTCGCCCGAACCATCGGGCTTGAGGACGCCGATCGCGAAATTACCTCGCGCCTGACCGGTGAAGGCGATGTAGTCGCCGCGCGGCGACCAAACCGGCGTCGAATGATGCCCTTCACCAAAACTGATGCGCGTTGCCGGGCCGCCCGAGGCCGCCATGACGTAGATCTGCTGTGTGCCGCCGCGATCGCTCTCGAAGCAGATGCGCGAACCGTCGGGCGAATAGCAAGGCGCGGTGTCGATCGCCGGTGTGTCGGTCAGACGCGTCGTCTGCTTTGATCGCAGGTCCATCACAAACAGGTTGGCGTTGCCGCCTTGCTGCAAGCTCATGATCACACGTTGGCCGTCGGGTGAGAATCTCGGGGCGAAGGTCATGCCGGGGAAATTTCCGACGATCTCCCGCTGTCCGGTCTCGATGTTGAGCAGATAAACGCGCGGATCGCCCTGCCCGTACGACATATAAGTGATCTCTTGCGTCGACGGATTGAACCGTGGCGTCAGCACCAGATCATCGCCGCGCGTCAGGTAGCGAACGCCGGCGCCGTCCTGATCCATGATGGCGAGACGCTTCACGCGCCGGTCTTTCGGACCGGTCTCGTCCACGAACACGATGCGGCTGTCGAAATAACCCTTCTCACCGGTCAGACGCTCATAGATCGCGTCCGAAATGATGTGCGCGATGCGCCGCCAGTTGTCGGGCGTGGTGAAATACTGCTTCCCGTCGAGCTGCTGTCCGGCAAAGACATCCCAAAGGCGGAACTCGGCCTTGAGCCGCCCGTCGCCCTGGCGCGTGATGCGGCCCGTGACCAACGCCTGGGCGTTGATCGTGCGCCAGTCCGCAAAGCGCGGCACGCTGTCGCTGTTGGTGATCTTTTCGATAAAGGCGGCGGGATTGATCGGTACGAACAGGCCGCTGCGCTGAAGGTTATTGGTAATGACGCCGGTAACATTGCGCCCCGTATCGGCGTCCGAAATGAAGTCGGGCAGCGCGATCGGCATCGGCTGCACATTCCCTTGCGTGATGTCGAGCTTGAGCACCGCGTGCGCCGGACGCGCTGTAAGGACGGCAAGCGCGCCGGCGCCGGCCAGCAGCCGGCGGCGCGAGAGCCACAAGGGAGAAATATTGGGCTGAGTCATTTCAATTGGGGAAGTTAGTTGGACCGAAGCATGTCTTTGGGATCGAAGGTTAGCTCGATTTCCTTCCAGTTGTCGTAGTGCTCCGGCTTGAGCATGTCGAATGGTTGGCCCGTGAGCACCGCGCGCACCGCGCTGTCACGCGAGGCTTGCGCCGCAACGCTGTTGCTGCCGACGCGCGCGAAAGGCGGCGCCGCCAGTCGTCCATCGCGGCGAAGCCTGATGGTGACATTGACGATCAGCTCACTTGGATCCTTTACGCCGACCGGCGGGCTCCATAGTGCCATCAGCCGTGCACGCAACGCATCAATCTCGGACTGCGAGAGTTGGGCAGCCATACCGGCGGGCGCGCCCAGCGAAGCCACATTGTTGTGGTCCGGGCCGATCGCTGCATTGCGCTGCGGGTCGCGCTTGTCGAGCAGAGCTGCAATCTTGTCGGCATCGAATTTCGGCTGCGGCTTCTGCGGCGGTTTTTTCGGCGGCAGCGGCTGGTCGACTTTGGTCTGCTGTTTCGGTTCGTCCGGCTGCTTGATCTTGTCTGCGATCGGATCGGGCTTCGGTGGCTGCGGTTCGGGCGGCGGGGCCATTTCCTTCGCCGCCTGCACTTCTTTCTTCTCGGTGATCTTTGCCTTCGAATCCTCAATCGGTTTCGGCGGCTCTTCCGCTTTCTTTTCCGCCAAGGGCTTTGGCGTTTCGACCTTGGGC
>DAHUXA010000056.1 GCA_027307405.1 Hyphomicrobiales bacterium
ACGAGAACGATACCGTCGCCACCACCGAAATTCGTTATGGCGACAATGACCGTCTCGCTGCCCGTGTCGCCACGATGATGAGCGCTGACCTTCTGATACTGCTCTCGGACGTCGATGGGCTTTATGACAGACCGCCCGGGGGAGCAGACGGCGCAAGGCTGGTGCCTGTGGTGGCACGCATTACTCCAGAGATCGAAGCAATGGCCGGCGCGTCAGGCTCCGAGCTGGCGCGCGGCGGAATGTTGACCAAAATCGAGGCCGGCAAGATCGCGACCACTGCCGGCACCCATATGGTGATTGCCTCCGGACGGATACAGCATCCACTACGAACGATTGGCGGCGCGCGTTGTACCTGGTTCTTGACTCCGGCCAATCCCGTAACCGCACGCAAGAAGTGGATTGCAGGCTCACTCGAGCCGCGCGGGGCCTTGATAATTGACGCAGGCGCCGTGAAGGCGTTGCGCGGTGGCAAGAGCCTGCTGCCTGCCGGCGTAATCAAGGTCGAGGGCGCCTTTGGACGTGGCGACGCCGTTATCGTGCGCGGGCCGGATGGTCACGAGGTTGGGCGCGGGCTCGTTGCTTATGACGCTGAAGATGCCGAGAAGATCAAAGGACGTTCGTCGGCCGACGTCCTGTTGATTCTGGGCTACACGGGCCGCACTGAGATGATCCACCGGGATGATCTCGTATTGGGCGGTGAATAGCGAGCGCGTGGCTGTTGGAACGCCTCATCTAGCCAGACGTTATGTTGGAGCGACGCGACACAATTGGAAAAGGCGATTGACCGATCGCCCCTTAGCCCCAGCCCATCCGGAGGCTGGGGTTTTCGCATTCGGACTAGGCCATTGGCCGAGTCGTCCTTTTGATCCGCCAATGGACCTGCGGGCTCTGCCGCTCGGTCAGTGGCCGAGCGCGGCCTCAGTGGCCGCGCGAAGAACGCGAGCGCCTGGTGCGTCGTCCGGCCGGCGGCGATTCGCGCTTGGGGGGCCGGGCCGGGAGTGGAAAGAACGTGCCGTCCGGAAATTCCAGATATCTGCTGAATACCTGGACCTGCCCTTCACCGCCCCGTTTGCCTTCGATCACGAACTTGGTGCCGACCGGAAACCGACTAGGAAAACGGCTTAACCTGGACGCCATGACTGCCTCCTGCAACACCGCGCCACCCTGCCATTGCAATGTGTAGGTCAATTGGTGGGTTGCATGCCCGAAACGGTTATCCACGCTATCCCCAACGTCACCCCTTCCCTGCGCAACGCCGGGCCGACCTCGCCGACGGACCCCCGGCGTGATAGGAAAGTGCCTCAGACAAAGCCTTTTTACGGGTATTCTGGAAAAAATGGCCGCGCCGCTCAAAAGTATCGAGGGATCCGGAGATATTGCCGCTTCCATGCGCGAGATCGGCCGCCGTGCCCGCGCGGCCGCCCGGACCCTGGCGTTGACGCCTGCGGAGCAAAAGAATCGGGCCCTTCAGCTCCTGGCGGCGGCAATCCGGGCACAGGTCTCCCCGATTCTGGCCGCCAACGCCGAAGACGTTGCCGAAGCGCGCACCGCCGGAATTACGGGAGCGTTTCTTGACCGGCTCGCGCTTGACCCAGCGCGAGTGGAAGCCATCGCTGCGGGTATCGACGTCATCCGCGCGCTCAAAGACCCTGTTGGCACCGTTATGGAATCCTGGAGGCGGCCTAATGGCATGCAAATCGAGCGTGTCCGGGTACCGCTTGGAGTCATTGGCATCATCTATGAAAGCCGGCCGAATGTGACCGCCGACGCAGGCGTGCTTTGCCTGAAAGCCGGAAACGCCGCAATTCTGCGCGGCGGTTCCGACAGCCTGCGTTCAAGCCGCGCCATTCTTGCAGCGCTGTCCGAAGGGTTGCACGCAGCAGGCCTTCCGGAAGGGTCCATTCAGCTTGTACCGACGCGCGACCGCGCAGCCGTCGGCCTGATGCTCGCGGGACTCGACGGCAATATCGACGTCATCGTACCGCGGGGCGGTAAAGGCCTAGTGGCACGGGTTCAGGCGGAAGCACGGGTCCCCGTATTTGCGCACCTTGAAGGTGTCTGCCACGTGTTTGTGCACCGGGCTGCGTCCCTCGACATGGCCAAAAAAATAGTTCTCAACGCCAAGATGCGGCGCACCGGCGTCTGCGGAGCAGCGGAAACCTTGCTGGTCGATCGAGCTTGTGCAGCCACACACCTGAGGCCGCTTACAGACATGCTGATCGAAGCCGGCTGCGAAATTCGCGGAGACACTGTTACATCAGGCGTTGACAAGCGGGTTAAAGCGGCCAGCGAGGACGACTGGAGTACCGAATATCTCGATGCCATCATTGCCGTGAAAGTGGTCGACGATATTTCTGCCGCCATTGAGCATATCGAGCGCTATGGATCGCATCACACCGACGCCATCGTCACCGACGACCAAGCAGCGGCTGAAAAGTTCCTTCGCGAGGTCGACTCAGCCATTGTGCTGCACAATGCATCGACCCAATTTGCCGACGGCAGCGAATTCGGCTTCGGTGCGGAGATCGGCATTGCCACCGGACGATTGCATGCGCGGGGGCCCGTTGGCGTCGATCAACTCACCACCTTCAAATACCGCATCCACGGGAGCGGTCAGACCCGGCCGTGAGTTCGAAGAAACCCGCCAGTCCTGAGCGCCTCCTGCCTCCGCACGCGCCCGGCATGAGGATCGGCCTGTTTGGCGGGACCTTCGACCCGCCTCACCAAGCGCATCTTGCGGCCGCTCTGCTCGCCCTCAAGCGGCTTAAGCTCGACCGCGTCTGGTGGTTGGTGACCCCCGGCAATCCGCTCAAGAATACCAGCGACCTCGCGCCGTTACCCAAGCGAATCGCAGCAGCGCGCTCACTCACGCATCATCCGCGCATAGACGTTACGGGTCTCGAAGCTGTCATTAAGACGAGATACACTTACGATACGATATCTTGGTTGGTGGCCCGCTGTCCCAGAGTGCGATTCGTCTGGATCATGGGCGCGGATAATTTGCGGAGTTTCCATCGCTGGCAGAAATGGCGAAAAATAGCGGAACTTGTGCCTATCGTCGTGGTCGACCGCCTGGGCCCAAGTCTTTATGCCGCCGCCAGTCCCGCGGGCAATGTACTTGCTCGCGCCCGCATTCCGGAATATTCCGCCGCCGCACTGCCAGACCGCAAAGCGCCGGTCTGGGCCTTTCTCCACGGTCTCAAATCACCATTATCGTCGACCGCGCTGCGAGCCTTGCGGCGGCGGGGAACTTCCAATCGCTCGCGAAGCGCGCGATCAGGCAAATCCAAAAGACCGAAAACGAGCACTCGAAATCGTGGAAATAAGAACCCGAAACGCAAAATGGCTGCAAAGGTCCGCAAACGGCGGACTAGAAAGAAGAGAACGAGGTAGTTATCTTTCTCAAGACCCCCGGTTTGGACCGGGGTGAGTGTGCAACGCATCGAAAGGATCAGAACCCCTGCATACACCTGCACTCTCTCGGGCGCCGCGTCGCAAGCCCGAAATCGTCTCCCAGCAGCCAACTGCCAAGGAGACGCTCCGCACCGTCCTCGCGTGTCTTGACGATATGAAAGCCGAGGACAGCGTCGTTATCGATCTCACCGGCAAATCCTCGATCGGCGATTACATGGTCGTGACCAGCGGCCGGTCGCAGCGCCACGTCAGTTCTGTCGCAGACCACTTGATCAAAGATATCGAAGCGGCGGGGTGCCCCCGCGTTCGTGTCGAGGGCATGCGACAAGGCGACTGGGTGTTGATCGACGCCGGCGACGTGATCGTGCACGTCTTTCGGCCGGAAGTTCGTTCCTTCTACAACCTTGAAAAGATGTGGTCAGGAACGGGCAAGGACGTGAGACGCCCAGGCTGATAGTCTTGGCGGCGCGATGCGCATCGTCGTTGCCGCCGTCGGACGTCTGAAACAGGGCTCGGAAACCGAGCTCAGCGAGCGCTACCGCAAGCGCACGGTGCAAACCGGCCGCCAGCTCGGTTTGCGTGCCGTCGAAATCATCGAAGTCAGGGAGAGTCGTGCCGCCGATGCCGGCAAGCGCATGATCGAAGAATCAATCGCGCTCGCCAATCTCATTCCGCAAGACGCGGTGGTTGTCTTGCTTGATTCCACCGGTGAAAATCTCGACAGCGCCGGTTTTGCGAGCCAGCTTGCCAAATGGCGGGCCAACAGCCGATCGGCAATCGTTTTTTTAATCGGCGGCGCCGATGGGCTCGCTGCCAGCTTGCGCGAAAAAGCGGAATTGCGGCTGTCGTTCGGCACGGCTACATGGCCGCATCAGCTGGTAAGGGTCATGCTGCTGGAACAGCTTTATCGAGCAACGACAATTCTGACCGGACACCCCTATCACCGGGCATGAAATCCTCCAGCGGCCTGCATTGCACCCCGATTTGGTCGCAATCTGCGTGAATACCTTCGCTCCTATAATGATCTTGCCGTTCCAAACTGCAGGCGTACTTTGAACCCGATGTTTTGCTTGGGGGGATTCGGGTGTTTCAATTCACGCGCCACGCTCATCGCGGGGCTCGGTTTTGTTTTGCCGTTCACGCTCGCTGCGGCAACCGTGGCGCAAGAACAGCGCCTTCAATTTGCGCAAAACGGAAACGCAGAAAAACTCGACGCACTCAAGCAGCGCGATGAAGAACTCAAGTCTGCTCGCGACCGTCAGCGCAAGTCGGTCGAAGCCGAAGCAGCGCTCAAGCAGGAGATCGAACAGATCGGTGCCGACAGGCGCAAACTCAATCAGGATCTTATCGATACAGCCGGCCGTTTACGCGCCGCCGAATCGAAAATTACGGCGACACAAGAACGGCTCAAGCCCCTAGATGACGATGAACGCAGCATCCGGAAATCGCTCGATGGCCGTCGCGCGGTGATCGGTGAAGTTCTCGCCGCGCTACAACGCATCGGCCGCCGCCCGCCACCCGCGCTCATCGCAAATCCGGAAGATGCGTTGCAAGCCGTGCGCACTGCTATGGTGCTTGGCGCCGTACTACCGCAGATGCGGCATGAAGTTGAAGCTCTCGCCACCGATCTTTCTGAATTGCTCGCAGTGCGCAAGAAGATTGATGCTGAACGCGACCAGCTGAAGTCAGAAGTGGCTTCGCTTGAAGGCGAACGCGCACGCATGGGAGCACTGGTGGAACAACGGCAGAAGCAGTTGGCTGAACGCGAAAAGGCGCTGGACGCGGAGCGGGCGCGCGCAGGAATTCTGGCGCGCGATGTCGACAATCTCAAAGACCTGATCACGAAGCTTGAACAGGGCCTGGATCCTGCCGCCCGCGACGCCCGTGAGGCAGCCCGTTCGGATAGCCGCCCTGCGCTATCGGCATTCCGGGACCCCGGACGGCTCGCACCGGCGGTTGCTTTTGCTTCGTTGCGGGGACAAGTTCCAATTCCGGTTAACGGGGTCAAATTGAAGGAATTCGGTGCTCCTGACGGTAGCGGCGGGGCCGAAAAAGGCCTTTCGATCGCTACTCGAGCGGGCGCCCAGGTCACCGCACCGGCCGACGGCTGGGTTGTATATGCCGGTTCGTTTCGTTCTTATGGCCAACTCTTGATCCTTAATGTCGGCGGCGGGTATCATGTCCTGCTCGCTGGGATGGAACGAATATCAGTTGATCTCGGGCAGTTTGTACTGACCGGGGAACCCGTTGCAGTGATGGGGAACGGCTCCCATATCGCCGCTATCCTCGCAACAGGTTCTAGCCAACCGGTGCTATACGTTGAGTTTCGAAAGGACGGGGTCCCCGTCGATCCAGGCCCATGGTGGGCAACTGGCGAAGGCGAAAAGGTTCGCGGATAATGCGCAAGACGTCACTCATACTTCTCGGCGCGGCGGCGGGAGCGGCAATGACGCTGCTCGCGGTTCAGCCTCGTATGGTCCTGGTTGGTGCGACGGCCAAGGCGGCGGCGGCTGACACATACCGGCAGCTCAATCTGTTCGGCGACGTGTTTGAACGCGTCCGCGCGGACTACGTCGAAAAACCAGACGACAGCAAACTTATCGAGACTGCAATCAACGGCATGCTGGCCGGGCTTGATCCGCATTCCAGCTACATGGACGCCAAGAGTTTTCGCGACATGCAGGTGCAGACCCGCGGTGAATTCGGCGGGCTTGGCATCGAAGTCACCATGGAAGACGGGCTGATCAAGGTTGTCGCGCCAATCGATGACACGCCGGCGGCCAAGGCCGGCGTCATGGCCAACGACATAATCACCAAGCTCGACGACGAGCAGGTGCAGGGTCTCACTCTGAACCAGGCCGTTGAAAAGATGCGCGGGCCGGTGAACACCAAAATTAAGTTGACTATCACGCGTAAGGGTCAGGACAAGCCAGTCGAGGTGTCGATTACGCGCGACGTCATTCGCGTTCGCTCAGTACGCTCCCAGACCGAAGGCGAAGACATCGGCTATATCCGGCTCACGCAGTTCAATGAGCAGACCACCGAAGGCCTGAAGAAAGCAATCACGGACATCAACGCCAAGATCTCCGACGACAAGCTCAAGGGTTACGTTCTCGACCTGCGCAACAATCCGGGCGGCCTGCTCGATCAGGCGATCTCGGTGTCGGACGCCTTTCTGCAGAAAGGCGAAATCGTATCGACCCGCGGTCGCAACGCTGAAGAGACTCAGCGCTTCAACGCGCGGCCGGGTGATCTGACGAAAAACAAACCGCTGATCGTTCTGATCAACGGTGGATCAGCCTCCGCCTCTGAAATTGTCGCGGGCGCCTTGCAGGATCACAAGAGAGCAACCGTCATCGGCACTCGTTCGTTTGGCAAGGGTTCGGTTCAGACGATCATTCCACTTGGCTCCGGCAATGGCGCGCTCCGGCTGACCACCGCGCGCTACTTCACGCCGTCGGGCCGTTCGATACAAGCGAAGGGCATCTCGCCCGATATCGAGGTTCTGCAAGATGTGCCGGAAGACCTGAAGGCCAAAACCGATACTAAAGGCGAGGCATCGTTGCGCGGGCATCTGAAAGGCGACGAGGGTAAGGAGCAAACCGGCTCTCAATCCTATATTCCGCCTGAAGCAAAGAACGACAAAGCGCTCAGCATGGCACTCGATCTCCTGCGCGGAACCCAGGTTAATTCGGCATTTCCGCCGAATTCCAAGGTACCGGTTCCGAACTGAACTGACGCCGCGTGGGGTTTCGAAAGGTTACGGGGCGGCCAAAAAGGCCGCCCCAATCGTTTTGGTCAGCCCATGATGGGAATTTCTATGCCTGCCGCGACAGGTCTGTGACGGAAACGTCGCGTGCTAGACTCCCGCGATGATTCGCGAGGATATTGCGCCTTGCCAGACGACCTGAACGCGCCCCTCGGCCAGGACAAACGAAAACGGCTGCCGAAGCTACCCGTCTCCGCGCCACAATTGCTTGCAGGCGTGCTGGGGCTGTCTGGCGTCGTCGTTGTGGCATGGGCAGCCTTCGTCAACGATCCACTTGGCGGCGAGCCAGTGGCAGTAGTGGGCACCAAACCAACGCCCACGACCCAAGCCGCGCGGGAAAGCAATAGTGACGGGAAGCAACATGCCCGCCACGACGGCTTGGCCGGTTCGTCCCCTGATGCCGCGGCCACAGCGGCGAAAACTGTGGCAACGCCGCCGCCCGGATCCAGGACCGTCACCATTATTGATGGTTCCAGCGGGGCAAGGCAGCAAGTCACAATTCCAGGCAACGCCGATGGGGGCACGCCAAAACCTTTGCTCGATCCGAAGCTGATCGAGGCCACGCGCCACGGTGCGATTCCGAAAATTGGACCTGACGGCGCCCGCCCGTCCGCCCGGTATGCTCATCCGCGGACGCTGCCCGCGGCTAAAAAAGATTCACCGCTCATTGCCATTGTGATCGGCGGACTAGGCATCAGCGCTTCGGGCACCGCCGATGCATTCGCCAAGCTGCCGGGGACGGTGACCTTCGCGCTGGCGCCGTACGGCGCCGATCTTGAAAAACTGGCCGAGCGCGCGCGAGCGGACGAGCACGAGGTGTTGATCCAGGTGCCGATGGAGCCTTTCGATTATCCCGACAACGATCCCGGCCCGCAGACCCTGCTGACCTCGCTGACATCGGAACAGAACATTGACCGGCTACATTGGCTCATGAGCCGCTTTCAAGGCTATGTGGGGCTGATGAGCTACATGGGCGCACGCTTTACCGCCTCCGAGCAGGGACTGGCGCCAGTACTGCGTGATGCCGCCCAACGCGGCCTCATCTATGTGGACGACGGTTCTTCCTCGCGCAGCATCGCCGGACAGCTCGCCGGCAGCCATAATCTGCCTTTTGCGAAAACCGATATCGTGCTCGACGCAGTACCGACACCGGTTGAAATCGACCGAGCACTGGCGCGCCTTGAGATGAAGGCGCGTGACAGTGGCGTCGCCGTCGGATTCGCCACCGCACAGCCCGCCACCATTGCACGGATTGCCGACTGGGCAAAAAAAGTAGAGGCCCGCGGCATATTTCTGGTGCCGATTACAATGGTGGCGATCAAAGCGAAGTCATCGTAACGTTATTTTCGGTCGCAAAATCCTGCGACTGAATAACGGTGCGCGAATGTCCCCTTCGAAATCACTGCCCTATCGCCCTTGCGCCGGCATGATGGTGCTCAACCGTGCCGGACTCGTATTTGTCGGACGCAGGACGGACGGGCCCGAACACGTTGACGCTACGCATGTGTGGCAAATGCCGCAGGGCGGTATCGACGAAGATGAAGATCCTTACAAAGCGGCGCTTCGCGAGCTGCACGAGGAAACCAACATCCGCTCTGTGCAAAAGCTGGGCGAGATTGGCGAATGGCTCACCTATGACCTTCCGAGCAAGTTCGCGAAACAAGCGTGGGGCGGCAAATATCGCGGGCAGAAGCAAAAATGGTATGCGCTGCGATTTACCGGCAGTGACCACGAAATCGATATCGCTCGTCCCGCCGGCGGGCACAAACCGGAATTCGTCGAGTGGCGCTGGGTTGTAATCCGCGAATTGCCGGATCTGGTGGTGCCGTTCAAGCGCAAAACCTACGAACGTGTCGTGAAGGAGTTCGAACGGTTCGCACGCTAGCGCTAGTGCATCGCTGTGCCGGTGAGATGGCGGTCGACTTCCTTGAAATGATCGAGCTGCGTTATCAGCTTGTCGAGCTCGGAGCCCGCCTCCGTTTTGGCAATGCGGCTTTCAAGCTCGCCGATCCGATCTGTGATCGTGCTGCGGTCAACGTTTTCCATGGCCTCGGCCACTTCGGCGAGTACGGTAAGTCCATCCGCCGACACTTCCGCAAAGCCGCCAAGCACGACGATTTTCTGCTCTCCGCCGGTACCGTGCACGGTCAAAATACCCGGCCGCAACGTCGTGACCATGGGTGCATGCTGGGCAAGCACGCCGAAGTCGCCTTCGGCACCGGGCACGTCGACTTGTTCCACTTCACCCGAGAACAACAGCTTTTCGGGCGAAACCAGTTCGAAATGAAAACTAGCCATCGCTCGCTCAACCCCTGCGCTTGCCAACGGCGAACCCAACACCCAAGCCAACAATGCCGCCGAGTACGCTCATGATCGCGATGTGTTGCACCTGACTGCTGGTGAGAGGCCCGCCGCCGCGCGCGACCTCATCGC
This sequence comes from Hyphomicrobiales bacterium, assembly GCA_027307405.1. GTDB lineage: Bacteria > Pseudomonadota > Alphaproteobacteria > Rhizobiales > Xanthobacteraceae > Pseudolabrys. The sequence goes on from DAHUXA010000056.1 coordinate 9,617, forward strand.
TACGTACCTCAAGGCTGAGCGGCCCTAACCTGATCTCAGCCGTCTCGGGGCGCGTCATGTAACCGGCAAGGCCGCCGATCACCAACCCGATCAGCAAAAACGCAATGAGATTGGACCGCCCCTGCATCGTCTTATGCTGCTTCTGCGGCGAGTTTCTTGCCCTTCTCGACCGCTTCTTCGATGGTGCCGACCATATAGAAGGCCGCTTCTGGCAGATTATCATATTTGCCGTCGCAGAGCCCCTTGAAGCCCTTAATCGTATCCTGCAGGTCGACCAGTTTGCCAGGCGAGCCGGTGAATACCTCTGCAACGTGGAACGGCTGCGACAGGAAACGCTCGATCTTGCGCGCGCGGGCGACTGTCAGCTTGTCCTCTTCCGACAGTTCGTCCATGCCCAGGATGGCAATAATGTCCTGCAACGCCTTGTAGCGCTGGAGGATTTGCTGCACTTGCCTGGCCACCGCATAGTGTTCCTCGCCCACAACCAACGGCGAGAGCATGCGCGAGGTTGAATCGAGTGGGTCCACCGCCGGGTAAATGCCCTTGGCTGCGATATCGCGCGACAGCACCGTGGTGGCATCGAGATGCGCGAATGAGGTCGCCGGCGCGGGGTCGGTTAGGTCGTCGGCCGGCACGTAGATCGCTTGCACGGACGTGATCGAGCCCTTGGTGGTGGTGGTAATCCGCTCCTGTAGAGCGCCCATATCGGTTGCAAGGGTCGGCTGATAGCCCACCGCCGAAGGGATGCGGCCAAGCAGCGCCGACACCTCGGAGCCTGCCTGCGTGAAGCGGAAGATGTTGTCGACGAAGAACAGCACGTCCTGGCCTTGATCGCGGAAATATTCGGCAACCGTGAGGCCCGAGAGTCCGACACGAGCGCGCGCACCCGGCGGCTCATTCATCTGGCCGTACACCAGGGCACATTTCGACCCTTCCACCGAGCCTTTCTTGGGGTCCTTGTTCACTCCGGACTCGATCATCTCATGATAGAGGTCGTTACCCTCGCGCGTGCGCTCGCCCACACCGGCGAATACCGAATAGCCGCCGTGCGCCTTGGCGACGTTGTTGATCAACTCCATGATCAGCACTGTCTTGCCGACGCCGGCGCCCCCGAACAGGCCGATCTTTCCACCCTTGGCGTAAGGCGCAAGTAGATCCACCACCTTGATGCCGGTGATCAGGATCTGCGCTTCGGTTGATTGTTCAACATAAGACGGTGCTTCCTGGTGGATCGCACGTTTCTCTTTCGTCTTCACGGGACCAGCTTCATCGACCGGTTCGCCAACCACGTTGATGATACGGCCGAGTGTCTCGCTGCCGACAGGCACTTCGATCGGCTGGCCGGTATCGGTCACTTCCTGCCCGCGCACGAGGCCTTCGGATGAGTCCATGGCAATGGTGCGTACCGTCGACTCGCCGAGATGCTGCGCGACTTCGAGCACCAGGCGATTGCCGCCGTTCGTCGTCTCAAGCGCATTCAAAATCGCCGGCAGATGAGCTTCGAACTGCACGTCGATGACAGCGCCGATGACTTGCGTGATTTTTCCGACTGCGTTGGGTGTGGCCATATCGTCCTCGTTTACGAAACTAGAGCGCCTCGGCACCGGAGATGATCTCAATCAATTCCTTAGTGATCATCGCCTGGCGGGTGCGGTTATAAGTAAGCGTTTGTTTGCGGATCATCTCGCCGGCATTGCGCGTGGCATTGTCCATCGCGCTCATGCGCGCGCCTTGCTCGGAAGCGGCATTTTCCAGGAGCGCGCGGAACACCTGCACTGCCAAATTGCGGGGCAGAAGCTCGGCGAGGATTTCTTCCTCTTCGGGCTCGTATTCGTAGGCTGCGGCAGGGCCTGTTTCGGCTGCCTTTTCGAATACCAGCGGAATGATCTGCTGGGCGGTCGGAATCTGCGCAACCACCGACCTGAAGCGCGAGAAGAACAATGTGGCGACGTCGAACGTCCCTTGCTCGAAGAGAGCAATGACTTTTTTCGCGATCATCTCACCTTGCGCGAAGCTGATGGTGCGCACGCCGCGCAGCTCAATGGTTTCGATGATCAACTTGCCATAGAGCCGGCGCAACTGATCGTAGCCCTTACGACCGACGCAGAGGATTTTCACTTCCTTACCGTCGGCAATCAGCGCGTTGGCCTTGTCGCGGGCAAGACGCACGATCGACGAGTTAAACGGTCCGCAGAGCCCGCGCTCGGCAGTGCAGACAACCAGCAAGTGCACTCTGTCGTTGCCGGTGCCGGCGAGCAGCCGAGGCGCTGAATCACTGCCGGCAACTGCGGCAGCGATCGAGCCGAGAACTTTACCCATGCGCTCGGCATACGGCCGTGCCGCTTCCGCAGCCGCCTGCGCACGGCGCAACTTGGAAGCTGCGACCATCTGCATGGCTTTGGTGATCTTCTGCGTCGCCTTGGTGGCGGCGATGCGAACGCGCATGTCCTTGAGGCTAGCCATGTCGAACTAGTCCTGATCGGTCCCGGTCGTGGCGTCAGTCATCATGCGAACGTCTTGGCGTAGCCGTCGACAATGCCCTTGAGTTTACCGGCATCGGCATCCGAGAGGTCGCCACTTTTGCCAATGCTATCGAGCAGGTCGGCATGCTTGGTGCGTAGCAGCGTTAGCAAGCCGCTTTCGAAGGCGCGCACGCGATCCACTGCCATGGGGTCGAGATACCCGTTAACACCAGCATAGATCACGCAAACCTGCTCTTGCATCTTGAGCGGCGAGAATTGGGGCTGCTTCAATAGTTCCGTCAAACGTGCACCACGATTGAGCAGGCGTTGGGTTGTGGCGTCGAGGTCGGAGCCGAACTGCGCGAAAGCAGCCATTTCACGGTATTGGGCGAGCTCGCCCTTGATGCGGCCCGCGACCTTTTTCATCGCCTTGGTCTGCGCCGACGAACCAACGCGCGACACAGACAGGCCGACGTTCACCGCCGGACGGATACCCTGATAGAAGAGATCTGTTTCCAGGAAGATTTGGCCATCGGTGATCGAAATTACGTTGGTCGGGATGTAAGCCGACACGTCGTTGGCCTGCGTCTCGATGACTGGCAGAGCAGTCAAAGAGCCTCCCTTATTTTCGTCGTTCATCTTAGCCGCGCGCTCGAGCAGCCGCGAATGCAGGTAAAACACGTCGCCCGGATAAGCCTCGCGGCCCGGCGGACGGCGCAGCAGCAGAGACATCTGGCGGTATGCGACGGCCTGCTTCGACAGATCGTCATAGATGATGACCGCGTGCATTCCATTGTCACGGAAATATTCGCCCATGGTGCAGCCGCTGAACGGCGCCAGATATTGCATTGGCGCGGGATCGGACGCGGTAGCGGCGATGATGATTGAATAGTCGAGCGCGCCCTGCTCTTCGAGCACCTTCACGAATTGCGCAACAGTCGAGCGTTTCTGCCCGACGGCGACATAGACGCAATAGAGTTTGATTTTCTCATCCGGCTGGGCGTTGAGCGGCTTTTGGTTGAGAATGGTATCGAGCGCGATTGCGGTCTTGCCGGTTTGTCGATCACCGATGATCAGTTCGCGCTGGCCGCGGCCAATCGGGATCAACGAATCGATCGCCTTCAAACCGGTGGCCATTGGCTCATGCACCGATTTGCGCGGAATGATGCCGGGCGCTTTCACATCCACCCGAGCACGTTTGTCGGCCTTGATCGGACCCTTGCCGTCGATTGGATTGCCGAGCGCGTCGACCACGCGCCCGAGCAAGCCCTTGCCGATCGGCACGTCAACGATGGCACCGGTACGCTTGACGGTCTGGCCTTCCTTAATCTCGCGGTCGTTGCCGAAAATAACGATGCCGACGTTGTCGATTTCGAGGTTGAGCGCCATGCCGCGCACACCATTCTCGAATTCAACTAGCTCGCCGGCTTGCACGTTATCGAGACCGTAGACTCGGGCGATGCCATCGCCGACCGAGAGCACCTGGCCGACCTCGGAGACTTCGGCTTCTTGACCGAAGTTCTTGATCTGCTCTTTCAGGATGGCGGAAATTTCTGCGGCGCGGATATCCATCAGCGGGCCTCTTTCATCGCTACCTTGATCGAATTGAGTTTCGTGCGAAGCGAACTGTCGACCATGCGGCTGCCGACCTTGACGACCAGCCCGCCGATGATGGCGGGATCGATCTTGACGTCGAGGTCGATGTCCTTGCCGCCGGTCACCGATTTGAGTGCGCTCTTGAGCGCGTCGAGATTGTTGTCGTTGAGCTTCTCGGCGACAGTAACCTGGGCGACTACCTCGCCCTTGTGCCGGGCGACAAGCATACGATAGCCGCGAATCATATCGCGCACCGCGAACAGCCGCCGGTTGGTGGTGATGACGCGCAAGAAATTTGCGGCGAGCCCAATGATCCCAGCTTTGGTCAGAATTGCCGAGAGCGCCTTGAGCTGCTCATCGGCGTCGAACACGGGGCTGCGTACCAGGCGATTGAGATCGACGCTGCCGGCAATGAGCGCGTCGAACTGATCGAGATCTTTCTTGACGGAATCGATAGCCTTATTGTCGAGCGCAAGCTCGAACAGAGCGGTGGCGTAGCGGCCAGCCATGCCGGAGATGATCGGATCTTCGCCCACTGAAACGCTCGTTGCTTTTACTTCGTTCGCAGTCCGGACGCCGTCGCGGAATGGCGGCGCAAACTATTGGAATCCAAGAGGGAATTCCGATCTCGGGGGCGTCGCGGATAGTCGCGGAAACCCCCCCTGAAATCGAGGGCTAGCTAACACAGCAGGATTGGCGGCGCAACACGGCGGCCGGTTGGTCGCAGGTACCACACGACCGATAGATTTGCATCACAGGGTTGCCTCGCCACATGAACGTCCTCCCTATAGCGTGCACCCCGTAAATGACGGCAGCCCTCACCGGATTCTCAAACTGTGCCAGGATCGAAAACGAAAGCCGACGCCGCCACGACGGCCAAGCTGCTGGTCGTATTGCTCGCCTTTGCCTGGGGACTCAACTGGATTGCGGCCGCAGTTGCACTCCGCGAAATGACGCCTTGGAGCCTGCGCGTTGCCGGGTCCGGCATTGGCGCGGCGATGCTGTTCAGCGCGGCTGTCATCACTGGTCACAAATTGCGGGTGCCGCGCGGCGAGTATGTCCATGTGATGGTAGCTGGTTTTCTGAACGTCGCCGGATTTCAAATCCTGTCCGGCTACGCGCAATTGAGCGGCGCGACCACACGCGCCATCATAATTACCTACTCGATGCCAATCTGGACGACGGTGCTAAGCTGGCTCTTCCTCGGCGAGCGATTGAACGCGGTGCGCTGGCTTGCCTTCGCGCTATGCGTTGTAGGCGTCACGATCCTGGTGTGGCCGCTATTCGCTAATGGATTTCCGCCCTTTGTCTTTTATTCGCTTGGCTGCGCACTGAGCTGGGCCTTCGCCACCGTCTATATCAAATGGGCGAAGGTCACGATCGAGCCCTTGGCCAACGCGGCCTGGCAATTGCTGTTCGGTCTGGTTTTTATCACCGCAGGCAGCTTCATAATTGAAGGCTACCCGCATCTTTGGCCGATCCAAAATGAGACGCTTCTGGCGGTGCTCTTTGTCGGACTGTTCGGCGTTGGCCTCGCACACTTTTTGTGGTGGTCGATCGTTGGTCGATTGCCGGCCATTACAGCGTCCCTCGGGTCACTGCTGGTTCCGGTCATCGGTGTCAGCGCATCTGCTTTAGTGCTTGGCGAGCGCCTGACCGTACCCGACATCATCGGCTTCGCGATGATTTTTGCCGCAGCCGCCTGCGTGCTTCTGCAGCCGAACGTGCGCCACGACGAGATGCCAGAATAGGGCGATCGGTGGTCGAGACCGCGACGGATTTGTTTTAATTCACCGAGTCGTCTCGGCCGTCGAGGAGTAGGCCCGTCGCCGAACAGGCCGATCGCGACTTCCAATTAAACGACTGATGCTTGACACATTACAATAGGCGTTTAAGACATTACATTCCATTTCTAACAGCTAAACGCATTCTGCATGATCACTGCAGGACAATTACGAGCGGCCCGGGCGTTGCTCGGCATTGACCAACGCGAGCTTGCGCAGCGTTCCGGCCTGTCGCTGCCAACCATCCAGCGCATGGAAGCAAGCGACGGCGTGGTTCGCGGCAACGTAGATTCGCTCATGAAGCTGGTCGATGCGCTCACGGCCAATGGAATCGAACTGATCGGCGAGGGCGCCACCTCAAGCACCGGCGGCCGGGGGGTGCGACTCAAATGAACGGTCGCGCCATAGCAATCGGCATGCAGATAGAGCGGAGGTGCTGATGGCCACCTACGCGCTATACGGCGTGGCAGCGCTGCTCGCACTTGCGCCAATCGCGGTCGCTCTGGCGGCATCGGCGCGTGCCAGCAATGTCATCTATGTTGCGAGCCTGCTCGTGACGCTGGCGCTGGGCGTGATCGGGCTCATGTCCCTCTTCGAGCGGACGGTCTCGATTGCGACGTTACCGCTCGGTCTGCCATGGCTCGGGGCGCATTTCCGCATAGATGCGCTTGCGGCATTCTTCGTCATCATAGTCAATCTTGGTGGCGCAGCCGCGAGTCTATTCGCGATCGGCTATGGCAGCCACGAAGAATCGCCGCAGCGCGTTCTGCCATTTTACCCGACCTATCTCGCCGCCATGAACCTGGTGGTGCTCGCCGATGACGCCTTCAGTTTCCTGGTGTCGTGGGAGTTCATGTCGCTTTCATCCTGGGCACTGGTGGTCGCGCATCACCGCGAGCGCGAAAACCTGCGGGCAGGATACGTCTACTTGTTGATGGCGAGCCTCGGCACGCTGGCGCTGCTGTTGGCGTTCGGCTTGCTCGCCGGCAGCGATGGCAATTATGCGTTCGACGCGATGCGCGCGTCACACCCGGCTCCCGCACTTGCAGCAACCGTGTTGGTGCTCGCTCTTGTCGGCGCTGGTTCAAAGGCCGGCATCGTCCCCTTGCATGCGTGGTTGCCCCTCGCGCACCCGGCCGCGCCGAGTCACGTCTCTGCACTGATGAGCGGCGTGATGACCAAGGTCGCGGTCTACGGCTTTGTGCGCATCGCGTTCGATCTGCTCGGTGAGCCAGCCTGGTGGTGGAGCATGCTGGTGCTCGCCGTCGGCGGCATTACCGCTGTGATGGGCGTGCTTTATGCGCTGATGCAGCACGATCTCAAGCGGCTGCTCGCCTATCACACCGTTGAGAACATCGGCATTATCTATATCGGACTCGGCCTCGCGCTCGCTTTCAAGGCGTATGGCATGCCAGTCGCCGCAGCGCTGGCGCTTACCGCCGGTCTGTTCCATGTGTTCAATCATTCCGTCTTCAAGAGCCTGTTGTTCTTCGGCGCGGGCGCCGTGCTCAATGCAACAGGCGAGCGCGACATGGAACATCTTGGCGGCCTGATCCACCGCATGCCGCAAACCGCTTTCGTATTTCTCGTCGGCTGTGTTGCGATTTCAGCGCTACCGCCGCTCAACGGCTTCGTATCGGAATGGCTGACTTTCCAGGCCATCCTGCTCAGTCCGCAACTACCATCCTGGGGCCTGACATTCCTAGTGCCGGCGGTAGGTGCCTTGCTGGCGCTGTCGGCCGCGTTGGCCGCCGCCTGTTTCGTGAAAGCTTTCGGCGTGACCTTCCTGGGACGCCCTCGCACGCCGGCTGCGGCGAATGCACGCGAGACCGACAGCAATTCGCTCGCTGCGATGTACTTCCTCGCTGCACTATGTCTCGTCGCTGGTATTCTGCCCGGCATTTTCATCGATGCGTTGGCTCCGGTCACTAATGCGCTCGTCGGCAAGAGCATGCCGCATCAAACTGGACTCGACTGGTTAACTGTTGTGCCGATCGCGGAAAGCCGCAGCTCCTACAACGGACTGTTGGTCTTTATATTCGTAACTCTGTCCGGCTCTATCGCGGCTTTCGCCATTCATCGACTGGCCTCAGACAAATTGCGACGCGGGCCGGCCTGGGATTGCGGCTATCCGGAGCTGAGCCCGGCAACACAATACACAGCGTCAAGCTTTGCTCAGCCGATCCGCCGCGTGTACGGAACGACCGTATTTCGCGCGCGTGAGATCGGTGAGATGCCGCCGCCAGGCGCAACTACGCCGGCGCGCCTTACCGTCGAGATCCACGATTTGATCTGGGACGCCGCTTACGCGCCGATTGCCGCCTTCATCGGCTATGCCGCCGAGCGGCTCAACGTCCTGCAATTCCTCACCATCCGCCGCTATCTCACCCTGGTGTTTTCGGCGCTGGTGCTGCTCCTGCTGGTGCTTGCGATATGGCCGTGATCCGCGATTTCGCCTTCCAGGGCGCGCAGATGCTGCTGGTGCTGCTGCTGTCGCCGCTGCTCACCGGCTTTGTGCGCAAGGTGAAAGCACGCCTCTTGCGCCGGCAAGGTCCGCCGCTGTTGCAACCCTATCGTGACCTCGTACGCCTGATGCGCAAAGAGGTAGTCCTGGCCGAAAGCGCGTCCTGGCTGTTCCGTGTCATCCCTTACATCATATTCGCCGGCACCTGGGTCGCGGCATCGCTGGTGCCGACCTTCCGCAGCGGGTTGCTGTTCTCCTGGTCAGCCGATTTGATCGCGCTCATCGCCCTGCTGGGCAGCGCGCGATTTTTCCTGGCGCTTGCCGGACTCGATGTCGGCACCAGTTTTGGCGGTATTGGCTCGAGCCGCGAAGTGATGATTGCTTCGCTCGCCGAGCCGGCGATGCTGATGATCGTGTTTACGTTGGCGCTGATCGCGGGCTCAACGCAGCTCTCCACCATGGCCGCCTATATGGTGTCGGGTGAGGTCGGTTTGAGAGTTTCGCTCGGGCTTGCGCTCCTTGCATTGGTCATGGTGGCGATCGCAGAAAATGCGCGCATTCCGATCGACAATCCGGCGACCCATCTCGAGCTCACGATGGTGCACGAGGCGATGGTGCTCGAATATTCCGGCCGCCATCTGGCATTGATCGATCTCGCTTCCCAGCTCAAGTTGCTGCTCTACATTTCGGTGATCGGTTGTTTGTTCACGCCTTGGGGCATCGCACCGCCCAACGGAGGCGCTGCCGAGATCGCTGTGGGCGTCGCAACCTATATGGCCAAACTCGCAGTCGGCGGAGTCCTCCTGGCCATCTTCGAAACATCCATCGCAAAGATGCGCGTGTTCCGGGTGCCGGCCTTTCTGGGTGCCGCGCTGATGCTCGGTCTGCTTGGCACCTTGCTGCTGTTTGTCTCGCGGAGCCTTTAGAAATGCGCGGTCTCTCTTTCGACGTCGCTCATTTACTGGCCGGTTCGCTGGTGCTGGTTAGCTTCATGCAGCTCTACCAGGACCGGCTCTACGCGCTGCTCAATATTTACGCGCTGCATGCCCTGGTACTCGCGGCGTCCGTCGCCTGGCAGGCTTTCATCCAGGATGCGCCGCACCTTTATCTCACCGCACTAATAGCGCTCGTGTTCAAGGCGATCGTCATTCCAACGGCCTTGCATCGCATCATCGTCCGTCTCGGTATCCACCGCGAGATCGAAACCGTGGTCGGAGTCGGCCCCGCGATGCTGCTCGGCATGGGCCTGGTTGCGCTCTCCATGGTGGTGATGCTGCGGGTAACCGCGGAAGCTGATCCGCTGGCACGGGAGGATCTAGCCTTCGCTCTGGCGGTCGTGTTGCTCGGCTTGCTGATGATGGTGACGCGGCGCAACGCGGTCAGCCAAGTAGTCGGTTTCATGTCGCTGGAGAACGGCCTGGTACTGGCAGCGACCGGCGCTAAAGGCATGCCGCTGGTGGTGGAAATCAGCGTCGCCTTCTCGGTACTGATCGCTTTCATCGTTATCGGCATCTTCCTGTTTCGGATTCGTGAAAGATTCGACACCGTTGACGTGCAGGCGCTCGACCGTTTCCGCGGAGAACGGCGATGATCGATGCGCTCACAGGTGTTCTCGTTATTCCTGCAGTCGCCGCCGGGCTGCTCGCGGCGCTGCCCGGCTATCGGCTCACGGCACGGCTCAATGTGTTGGCGACGCTGCTGACTTTTTTGATCGCCGTGTCGCTCTTCGCCGTTGAGCCCAAGTCCGGCCCCTATCTGCTGGTGGACGACCTCAACAAGGTGTTCATCGTGCTGACGACCTTCGTCGGGTTCACCACCAGCGTGTTCAGCGCGAGCTATATCAGCCACGAGATCGAGAGCGGGCGGCTGACGCCGACCTTCGTGCGCTTCTATCACGCCATGTATCAGACGCTGATGTTCGCCATGAATCTAGCACTCGTCGCCAACAATATCGGTCTGATGTGGGTGGCGATCGAGATGGCGACGCTGACCACTGTGTTGATGGTCGGCATTTACCGCACCCACGAGGCGCTGGAAGCAGCCTGGAAATATTTCATCCTCGGCAGCGTCGGTATTGCGCTCGCGCTGTTCGGCACAATCCTCGTCTACATGGCCGCGCGGCCTGTGATCGGCGAAGGCCTCGAAGCCATGGTGTGGACCGTGCTGGTGACCAAGGCGGCCAAATTCGATCCGGCGTTGCTCAATGTCGCCTTCGTTTTCCTGCTGCTCGGCTACGGTACCAAGGTGGGTCTAGCGCCGCTGCACGCCTGGCTGCCGGACGCACACGCGGAAGGCCCGACACCAATCTCGGCGGTGCTCTCCGGCCTGCTGCTTAACGTCGCGCTTTACGCGCTGCTGCGTTTCAAGATGCTGCTGGCCCTCAATCCGGTAGCGATCGCGCCCGGCCCTCTGATGGTGACCATGGGGCTGATCTCCTGCGTATTCGCCGCCTTCATGCTTTACCGACGGCGCGACATCAAACGCATGTTTGCCTATTCCTCGATTGAACACATGGGCATTATCGTGTTCGCCTTCGGCATGGGAGGCACGCTCGCCAATTTCGCCGGGCTCCTGCACATGACCATGCATTCGCTGACCAAGTCGGCGATCTTCTTCGCAGTTGGGCATATCGCCCAAGTCAAGGGCACGCAGAAAATTGCTGACATGGGCGGGCTGACCGTGACCAATCCAGTGCTCGGCTGGGGCTTGGTGCTCGGGGTCATCGCAATCGCCGGCCTGCCGCCACTCGGTATCTTCATGAGCGAATTCCTGGTGGTCAGCTCGACCTTCGCGCGCGAGCCGTGGCTGGTGATCATCCTGGTGTTCGGAATTCTGGTGGGCTTGGGCGGCTTATTCCTGCGGCTCAATACGATTGCCTTCGGCGAACCGCGCGGGCCGACCGCGCCAGCAGAGGCGTCCTACGTGCCGATGTTCGCCCATTTCGCCATCGTGTTCGTGGCCGGCATCTATCTGCCGCCGGCATTGGTCACGGGCTTCCAGAACGTCGCCCGGCTGTTGGGATAACGCCATGCCCCTCCTCGACACCATCCCGCATCGAGAGACGGCCAAAGCGCATTGGCCGTGGCCGCGCGCACTTGTGACCGAGGAGGGTTGGCAGCAGGCGATCGATCATCTCGCGATCGGACAATGCACGCTGCTCGGGCTATGGGGCGATGCACCGAACGTTCACATGGCGTTGCTGGACGCGACATCCGGTGACGTCGCGGTTGTCAGCTACGCCTGCAAAGGCCGCAAGTACCCGAGCGTCGCCGCGCGTCATCCGCCTGCGATCCGGCTGGAACGCGCAATCCGTGACCTGTTCGGTCTCGAAGCAATGGATGCGCCTGACGTACGGCCTTGGCTCGATCTTGGTTTCTGGAGCGTGCGCCATCCGCTCGGGGAAAAGGCCGTCGCGCGCAAGCCTGCTCCGTACCAATTCCTGCCGGCAGAAGGTGAAGCATTGCATCAGATTCCTGTCGGGCCGGTACATGCTGGTATTATCGAGCCAGGCCATTTTCGGTTTACCGCCAATGGCGAGCACGTGGTGCGGCTGGAACAGCGGCTCGGCTGGGTCCACAAGGGCATCGAGTCGCTGATGGACGGCGCCACGCTCGACGAGGCGGCGAAACTCGCCTCCCGCACTTCCGGCGACAGTACGGTCGCCTATGCGTTCGCGTTTGCGCAGGCGGCGGAATCCGCATTGCAGGTGAGGGTGCCGGCGCGCGCGACCTACCTACGTGCTCTAATGGCCGAGCTGGAACGGCTGGCCAATCATTTCGGCGACATCGGTGCCATCTGCAACGATGCCTCCTTCGCGCTGATGCATGCGCAATGTGGAATCCTGCGCGAACGCGCGCTGCGCGCAGCCGAGGCCTGTTTCGGGCACAGACTGATGATGGATATGATCGTCCCGGGCGGTGTCGCGCGCGATATTGCGCCGGAAGGCATTGTGCAGGTTGAAGCCTTGCTTGCCGAAGTGCGCCGCGGTTTTCCACGCCTGATCGAGCTCTACGACAACACCGCCTCGCTGCAAGACCGCACCGTGACCACCGGCATCGTGAAGCCAGAATTGGCGCACCAATTTGGCGCC
>DAHUXA010000057.1 GCA_027307405.1 Hyphomicrobiales bacterium
AGATCGTGCACCGCCTGCGCGTTGGCCTCTGCAGCATCCGGGTGATCGATCCGCTGCATGATCTGCCAGGGTGAGGCCGCGGGCCGCCCCGCGACCGGCTTTGCCCGGGCCGCCCGCGCATAAAGAGGCTCGATGCGCAGACCGTCATATGTCTGGCTGACCAGCCGCTTGTCGAACGCGGCGCCTTTGAGCGCGGCATCCACCAGTTTGCGCCATTCCGCCTGGGTCGTCGGCGGGAATTCAGCGGCCAGGGGAAGTTCATCGGTCATGCAGGCAAAATGACACAGGAGTCACGATCGGGCCATTGAGTTAAAGCAAGATGCATACCCGATACGCCAGGCGGCTAGGGCAGGCGGTAGATACCGCCGGCGTCGACGGCCTCGGCGGTTTCATCCACACGCCGCCCCGCGATCACGCGGTCTCCGGCGATTTCGGCCAGAGGGAGCAATACAAAAGGACGCTCGAACCAGCGCGGATGCGGCAGCGTCAGATTGGCTTCGTTCAAGGTCACATCGTCATAGGCGATGATGTCGATATCGGCAGTGCGCGGCCCGTTGCGCTTTTCATGGGCACGGTCGCGGCCAAGCCGCAATTCTACCGCCTGCGCGCGTTCGAGCAGCTCCTGCGGACTAAGCGTTGTCTCAACTGCGATGGCGAGATTGACGAAGTGCGGCTGATACTTGAAGCCCCAGGGCGGTGTCCGGTAATCGGACGAGCGCGCCGTCAAACGCACTGTCTTGCCGTCGCACAGCAGGTTTATGGCCCGGTCGAGAATAGCGCGGCTGTTCCCGACGTTGCCGCCGAGCGCGAGCAGCGCCTCAGCCATGACGGCTTCGCACCAGCGTCACCCCCACATCGTCGAAAGTGGCGGCGATGGGAGCGTGCGGCTTGTGGATCGTAACCCGCACTGACCGGACGCGTGTAAAGGCGGCAAGGATTGCGTCAGCAACCCGGCCAGCCGCGGCCTCGATCAAGCGGTAGCGATGCGCACAAAACGCCTCGCTCGCGCAATCGACCACCTTGTCGTACGAGACCGTATCGACGACCTTGTCCGAACGGGCTGCAGCGGAAAGATCAATTTCTAGATCGAGGTCGAGAGTGAAGGTCTGCCCGACTTTGGCCTCGTGCGCCATCACGCCGTGATAGGCGTGTAGCGCGAGTCCTTTAATAAAGATGCGATCACTCATGGCGCGCTCTCGATCGCCGCACCCACGCGTAGCGCCTGCACGGTTTCCGCAACGTCATGGACGCGCACGATCGCCGCACCTTTTTGAACTGCCAGCAGGTGGGCCGCAATCGAACCTCCGATGCGCTCGTTCGGTGCCGAGGGCATCACCGTGTTGATGAAGCGCTTGCGTGAAGCGCCGACCAAAAGCGGCAAGCCGAAGCGCTTGAACTCTTCAAGATGCGCGAGACAGGTGATGCTCTGCTCGGGAGTCTTGCCGAAGCCAATCCCGGGATCGAGCATGATAGTCTCGCGGGCGATGCCCGCGCGCGCTGCGATGTCCAGCGAGCGGGAAAAAAACGCGAGCACGTCAGCCACGATGTCGATCATAGCGTCGGCGGTCTCGCGGTTGTGCATCACGATCACCGGCACGCCGTGTTCGGCAACCAGCGGCGCCATGTCAGGATCGCGTTGGAGCCCCCAGACGTCGTTGACGATGGCCGCGCCCTGGCCGAGTGCCCAGGCTGCGATAGGAGCCTTGATCGTGTCGATCGATACCGGCAGGCCAAGTTTGATCACTGCCGGGAGCACCGCGGCGAGCCGCGCCTTTTCCTCGTCTGCTGACACCGGGACAGCGCCACCATAAGGACGCGTCGACTCCGCGCCGATGTCCAGGATATCGGCGCCTTGTTTGGCCATCTCGGCGGCGTGGGCGATAGCCTTAGCAGGATCAAGGAACTGGCCGCCGTCTGAGAAGGAATCCGGCGTCACGTTAAGGATGCCCATCACCAACGGGCGGCCAAGCGAATACAGCGCCGAAAGCGCATTTGCCGCTGATTTTGGGGCGGTTCCGGAGGCTTTTTCGAGGGTGCGGACGTTGCCCATGCCGGTCGCTTTGCGCGGTCGGCGCGGGGCTGTCAAGCAGCAGAGGCGGCTAATAGGTGATCTTGAGCGGCAGAAGCTTGGCGTTCTCGATCCAACGTTTGACGACCTTCTCCGACGGCAGCAGGCGGACCAGTTTACGCTTCTTGTTGGCGTCGGCCATCGCCTTGGCAAGATTGGACGGATTTCGATACTTGAGCTCTTTCACGGTATCGACGCCGGCGGCTTGCAGCAGCTCGGAATACTCCTTGCGAACGCCTTTGATGCGCATGCGATCGGCAACGTTGGCCCAGTATAAAAACTGCTTCTCGTCGAAGCCGGTTTTCTCGGCGAGCGCCTTGCGCCCTCTTACCGTTCGCGCCGCCTCGAGCAGGCGGTCGGTCGACCTAATTCCCACCGACTTGAGAACGGCGGCGACATTGCCGTCGATCCCGTCGATATCAGTGATGGGATAGGACATCGTGCACCCTCAGCCTTTTCTTATGTTTGTCCGCGTCTTCAAACGGTTCAAACAAATTGACTCAATCCAGGAATTGCGCCGACGATTTCGCCAACCGCATCGTCGCCCAGCTTTTCGCGGGCATAGGCAATGGTTTCCCGCGTTACACCCTGCACCTGGCCCATGCTCAGCCCCGCCGACATCATCTTGGTACCGGCGCCCATAATGCCGCCCATGGAAAACATGCCGCCCCCGCCTTCAGATTGTTTCGCCAGCAAAGCCTCCGCCCCCGGAAGCAAGTCGATGAGGGCCTGCACCTTGTCGGCCGGCCCTTCCTTGCGCAAGAAGTCGAGGATAATGCCAACTGCTTTTTCAGCGGCACTTCGGTCGACGCCAACGTTGGCGACGAGACGCCCGATCAACTCATCCATGGATCCCCTCACGCCCCCCGCACTTGTGGCGGAATTGCGGCCATATTGACCGCCGTTTTCGTCGGTGACAAGCGTGCTGCCATCGCAATTCTGTTTGGTGATGCGGCGGTGCATCTGTCGTCAGAGCCACAGTCAAGCGAAAAAATTGCCGGTGCGCGGTTCCGGTGCGTCAGTGTTGCGCACGTCGAAGACATTGCTCGATCACGGGCTAATGAGTAGGAGATGCGCGGCGACGATCATGCGCTCAACAGGCAAATGCTCGGGTCGATATCAGTAGTTTCACCATCAGTAATTTGCCGGTTTGGGTGCTTCACCGGGCCGTGTATGCTTAAAAAATCCTGACAGAAGAAGGATATACCGGCTGGTCCGCCGGGTCCGCGAATTCGTTGTGCGGGCTCGCTTGAAATCCAACCGGGGCACGGCTTGCGTGAGTTGCAGAGGGTGGCGTCGATGAATTCGATCAAGTTTTCGCGCATCGTTGTCGTTGCCGACAGCGGCCATGATCATATTTTAGTCGCGCGCCTCCGACGAATGGAGGTCGCAAAGATCACAGCAGTAACCGGTCTTGAGGAGGCGCGACGGCTATGTCAGTCGGGCGCCGCCGACGCTTGTCTGGTCGCAATCGGTAGTCCCGTTCCGGATGGCGTACCGGCGGCGGAAAATGATGCCCCGGGACGGTTCTGCGGCATACCCACACTGCTGGTTGCCCCAGTGGTCACGCCCCATCTGCGCCGGACGGCCCGCCGCTGCGGCTATCTCGCCGCCATCTCTGCGACAGTACCCCCGCGCATGCTTTACCGACGCATCCGGGCGACGTTGCAGGGCCGCCGCGCCGGTGGCCCGCGGCGCACATCACGAGGAATGCTCCTCATCGGACTGTCAAGTTCAGCGTTCTTTGACAAGCCGACCGTACACTGACGCTTCTTTCCAGCTTGGTCGGGCGTTGCTAGTTTCGGACTCCTGCCTCTAAGGAGCCCCTCATGAAGACTCTCGACGCGGTGCTGGACCGCATCGATAAGGACATTGACCAGAGCGTCGAGCGATTGTTCGCCTTGTTGCGCATCGCTTCAGTGTCGACCGACCCCGCATTCAAGGATCAGTGCCGTATCGCTGCCGAGCATGTCGCCGCCGATCTCAAGTCGATCGGTTTTGAAGCCACCGTTCGGCCGACCGCTGGTCATCCAGTGGTGGTCGGCAAATCAAACGGTGTCGCAGGGCCGCGCGTTCTGTTTTATGGGCACTACGACGTGCAGCCGGTCGACCCATTGAATTTGTGGAAGACGCCGCCGTTCGAGCCACGCATCGAGACTCTGCCAGATGGCCGCAAGATCATCGTCGCGCGCGGAGCCTGTGACGACAAAGGCCAGGCGATGACCTTCATCGAGGCCTGTCGCGCCTTCAAGGCCGTCACCGGAAAGCTGCCGCTGCCGATCACGATGATGATTGAAGGCGAGGAGGAGTGCGGCTCCAAGAATCTGTTCGGCTTCGTCCGCGACAATGCCGCCGAGTTCAAGTTGGACCTGGCGCTCGTATGCGATACCGCCATGTGGGATCAAAAGACGCCGGCGGTAACCACCTCGTTGCGCGGGTTGGTCTATGAGGACGTCAAGATCACCTGTGCCGACCGGGACCTGCATTCCGGCGTTTTCGGGGGTGCAGCGCAGAACCCGCTGAGATTGCTGTCGCAAATCCTCGGGGAGATGTGGGACGACAAGGGTCGCGTCACGATTCCCGGCTTCTACCAAGGTGTGAAGGACCTGCCGGCCGACATCAAGGCGGACCTGAAAGGGCTTGATCTGACGGCAGAAAAATTCCTCGGTCCCATCGGCCTGAAAAAACCGGCCGGCGAACAGGATCGCATGTTGATCGAGCAGATCACCACCCGGCCAACCGCCGAGATCAACGGCATCATCGGCGGCTATACGGGCGAGGGCGCCAAAACCGTGATCCCGGGCGAGGCCAGCGCAAAGGTGTCCTTCCGTCTTGTTGGCGAACAAAACCCCGAGAACATCCGCGACGCTTTCCGCACCTTCGTGCGGACGCGGGTGCCCGCGGACTGCAAGGTCGAGTTCGGCAATTTCGGCCTTGCGCCGCCGATCCAGCTGTCTTTCGACAACCCGGCGCTCACCAAGGCGCGCACTGTGCTCGGCGAAGAATGGGGTCACAAGGCCGTCGCAGTAGGGGCAGGGGGCTCAATTCCGATCGTTGCCGACTTCAAGAACGTGCTCGGCATGGATTCCCTGCTCGTCGGCTTCGCGCTCGACGACGACCGCGTGCATTCGCCGAACGAGAAGTTCGACCTGAAGTGCTATCACAAGGGCATCAGGAGCTGGGCGCGCATCCTTGACGCACTATCAGCCAGCTGACCGATCCTACTTGAGCTGATCGGCGACCTTGTCGATCCCGGCCTGCGCGCACTCATCGTCCTTGCCGGGCGAGCCGGAGACGCCAACCGCACCGATCACCTCGTCGCCGACCTTGATCGGCAGGCCGCCTGCCAGTGCAATCACGCGCGTGTATTCCTTGAAGCCGGCAACGGCGGGTTCATCCTGGATGCGCTTGACGACTGCGGCCGACGGCTGACGGAACGTGCGCGCCGTGTAGGCCTTGCGGTCGCTGCTTTCAACCGTGTGCAGGCTGGCGCCCTCGTCGCGCAACATCACCAGCGCCAGACCGCCGCGGTCGAGGACCGAGACCGAGATTTTGTAGCCCATGCTCTGGCACTTGGCGATCACGGCATTGGCAATGGTCTGCGCCATCGGCAGCGAGATGCTTTTGTGGGTGACGACACCCTGCGCAATGGCTGGCGATGACAGCGTGGCGGTGACGGCAAGTCCGGCGACGGTCTTTACGATGCGTGACATGAGCAGTTCTCCCTGATGGGGCGGCAAGAGGTGTTGATGTGAGAACCCCGGCCGCGCCTGCCTATTTCTTAAGTTTGTATCCGGTCCGGAACATCCACCAGACCGTGGCCAGGCAGACGACAAGAAAAAACAGCGTCATGCCGACGCTGACGCTGTGGCTCACGTCGGCGATCTCGAAGAAGCTCCAGCGGAACCCGCTGATCAGGTACACCACTGGATTGAACAGGGCGATCTTCTGCCAGAGCGGCGGCAGCACGCTGGTGGAATAAAAGGTTCCGCCAAGGAAGGTGAGCGGTGTGATGATCAGCAGCGGCACGATTTGAAGTTTCTCGAATCCCTCGGCCCAGATGCCGATGATGAAGCCGAGCAGGCTGAAAGTTGTCGCCGTGAGGACCAGAAATGCCACCATCCAGAACGGATGCGCAATGTGCAGCGGGACGAACAGCCAGGACGTCGCCAGAATGATCAGGCCGAGAATGATCGACTTGGTCGCGGCCGCGCCGACGTAGCCAAGGACGATCTCGAACGGCGACACAGGCGCTGACAGGATTTCGTAGATCGTGCCGGTGAAGCGCGGGAAGTAGATCCCGAAGGATGCGTTCATTGTACTCTGTGTGAGCAGCGTCAGCATGATCAGTCCGGGCACGATGAATGCGCCATATGGCACACCCTCGATCTCGGTGATGCGCGAACCGATGGCTGCGCCGAATACCACGAAATAGAGCGAGGTCGAGAGAACCGGCGAAACAATGCTCTGCCAGATGGTGCGCCCGGTGCGCGCCATTTCGAAGCTATAAATCGCGTTGACTGCTCTCAGGTTCATCGTCGATCGCTCACCAATCCGACGAAAATGTCTTCGAGCGAGCTCTGCGTCGTCTGCAGATCGCGGATTCGCAAGCCCGCGCGTGACAGCTCGCCGAGCAGCGTCGCCACCCCGGTGCGTTCTGCCTTGGTATCGTAGTCATAGATGAGGGTGCTTCCGTCCTCTCCAATCGAGAGTTTGAAGGCGGAGAGTTCTGCCGGGATTGCGGCGAGTTTCTGATGCAGCTGCAACGTCAGCTGCTTTTTGCCGAGCTTGCGCATCAGCTCGTACTTGTCCTCGACAAGGATGATCTCGCCATTGTTGATCACACCGATACGGTCAGCCATATCCTCGGCGTCTTCGATGTAGTGCGTTGTAAGGATAATGGTGACGCCTGAATTGCGCAGGTCGCGTACGACTTGCCACATGTCTTTACGAAGTTCGACGTCGACGCCTGCAGTCGGCTCATCCAAAAAAAGGATTTGCGGTTCGTGCGAGAGCGCCTTGGCAATCAGGACGCGGCGTTTCATGCCGCCTGACAGCGTCATGATCTTGTTGTCCTTCTTGTCCCATAACGACAGCGCGCGCAGCACTTTCTCGATATAGGCGGGGTTTTTCGGCTTGTTGAACAAGCCGCGGCTGAACGAAACCGTCGCCCATACGCTCTCGAAGGCGTCGGTGTGCAATTCCTGCGGCACAAGCCCGATCAAGGAGCGGGCCGCGCGGTAATCGTTGATGATGTCGTGGCCATCTACGGTGACCTTGCCCCGGCTCGGCACCAGGATGCCGCAGATGATGCCGATCAGCGTGGTCTTGCCAGCGCCATTAGGCCCCAACAGAGCGAAGATTTCCCCCCGGCGGATGTCGAGGTTGATTCCGTCAAGAGCCTTGAACCCCGAGGCGTAACTCTTCGACAGGTCTTTGACAGAAATTATGGATTGCATGGGAAACGCGGTTGAGGAAGGACGCTGCCGCCATATAGGCCGCGGAACTCGATCGCGCCAGCCTGTTCATGCGACGAAAGTGCTAAGCAATCCCCGCCAGCGAGCTGAGATCGTTCAGCGTCCGCTCTGGCGCGAAATCCTGATATTCATCGGGCAGGTTGGCGCGGTTGACCCATAGGCCGTGGAAGCCGACGCGAACGCCTGCCATCACATCCCACCGGTTCGACGAGACAAAGGTCACGTCGCCAGGCCGGCATTTAAAGCGATCGGTGACCAGAGCGTAGACCTCCGGCCGCGGTTTGAACATTTTCAACGTGTCGACCGACAGGACCGCATCAAGATCATCGCCTATGGCGGCTGCTGCGACTGCGCTCTCGAGCATGGCAGGCGAGCCGTTCGACAATATGCCGGTCTTGCGGCCCTTTGCTTTTAGCGCCTTAAGCGCCATCCGCGCATCGGGAAAGGCATCAAGCTTGAAATAAGAATCCAGCAGCGCCGGCTTGAGTGATTTGTCCACGCTCGGGACGAGCGCCAACGCATAATCAAGGGCGCGCTCGGTGAGCACCCAGAAATTCTCGTATTGCCCGGCGAGTGTCAGCGTCCAACTGTATTCGAGCTGCTTGGCCCGCCAGATCGCCGAGGCACGGTCGGCGTCGGGCCCCGCCTGCGCGCGGTGACGCGCGATCGCCGCATGCACGTCGAAGAGCGTGCCATAGGCATCTAAGACGAAGATTGATGTCATGGTATCCTCTGCGCTGGGCCGCTATGGTCGCAAAGTTGGGGCGTCAGGCAAAGACGTTTCGTAATCGGGAGTGTCGAATGGTGCCGGGACAAGGCTGGTCGAAGACCTGGACCTTTTATGAAGGGGATTGGCACGAGGGCAACGTTCCCATCATGGGCGTGCGCGAGCACGCCGCCTGGTTGTGCTCTTCAGTGTTCGACGGCGCGCGCACGTTCGAAGGCGTCTCGCCCGATCTCGATCTGCACTGCGCGCGGGTCAACGCGTCGGCTGAGACCATGCATCTCAAGCCGACGGTTTCGGAAGAAACCTGGCTGGGGCTCACCCGCGAAGGCATCAAGCGCTTCGATAAGGACGCGGCGCTCTACATACGCCCGATGTATTGGGCTGAACGCAGCGGCACGTTGCTGGTCGCCCCCGATCCAGAATCGACGAAATGGTGCTTGAGTGTCTACGAGGCGCCGATGCGCAAGCCCGAGGGGTTCTCGGTTACGCTGTCGCCTTATCGCAAACCTAGTCTGGAATGCATGCCGGTCAATGCCAAGGCCGGCTGCCTCTATCCCAATAATGCGCGCGCGTTGCTTGAGGCGAATGCGCGCGGCTTCGGCAATTGCGTCGTACTCGACCTGCTCGGCAACGTAGCGGAGCTTGCCACCGCCAATATTTTCATCGGCAAGGATGGTGTCGTGTTCACGCCTGCGCCGAACGGAACGTTCCTCAACGGCATCACCCGTCAGCGCGTGATCAAACTCCTGCGCGATGCCGGAGTAGAGGTCGTCGAAACCGTACTGAACTATAGCGATGTCGAGAAAGCCGACGAGATTTTCTCCTCGGGCAATTACTCCAAGGTAATGCCGGTCAACCGCATTGGCGAGCGTTCGTTGCAGCCTGGGCCGCTTTATCGCAAGGCCCGCGAGCTCTACTGGGATTACGCGCATGCGTAGCAGGGCTGGCGGCTGGCGATGAACGCTCCTGTTGCCATCATTGGTCTCGGGCTGATGGGCGAGGTCTACGCGCAGCGCCTGATCGACGCAGAAATTCCGGTCACTGGCTTCGACATTGATCCTGCTCGGCGGGCGCGGCTTGACGAGATCGGCGGCCGCTCCGCATCGTCGATCGCAGAATTAGTCAAGCCCGCGCGCTGCATCATCATCGCGGTCTTCAATACCGAGCAGGTCGAGGATGTCGTCGAAAAACATTTGTTGCCGACGCTCGGCGAGGGTTCGGGCAAGATCGTGCTGTGCATGAGCACCTGCGATCCCGACCGGGTCGCGGCGCTCGCGAAGCGCGTGATTCCGCGCGGCGTGCGCTATCTGGATGTCCCGGTCTCCGGGACCAGCGATCAGGTTCGCCGCGGCGATGGCGTTGCTTTGATCGGGGGCGATACATCCATTGCCCATGACGTCAAAGACATATTGAACGCCTTGTTCGCGCGGCGTTTCCATGTCGGCAAAGTCGGCGATGGCGGCCGCGCCAAGCTTGCGGTCAATCTCATCCTTGGTCTCAACCGTCTTGCGCTCGCGGAAGGCCTCGTATTCGCGGAACGACTCGGCCTCGATCCAACAGGGTTTCTGGAGGTGGCGCGTGGTTCGGCCTCCTATTCGCAGGTCATGGAGACCAAGGGGCCCAAAATGGTACGTGGCGACTTTTCAGCGGAAGGCCGCGTCAAACAGACGCTGAAAGATGTGCGCCTGATGCTCGATCAGGCGGCCGCGTCCGGGCAGAAGCTGTCCATGCTCGATGTGCATGCCGATGTGCTGGAGGCCTGCGTACGCGCCGGCGAAGCCGATCTCGATAATAGTGCGGTCATCAACGAAGTGCGCCGCCGGAAAAAATGAATGGGAGGTTTGGGAGGATGCGAATGAAAAAAACAATCGTCTTGCTCGCGATGGCACTGATGCTTGCCGTGGAGGCCGCATCGCCGAGTTGGGCCCAGGAATGGCCGCAGCGGCCCATTCGCATCATCGTATCATTCGGGCCCGGCGGCGGCGCCGATATCATCGGCCGTATCCTGGCAGACTCGATGCAAGCAAAGCTGGGCAAGCCGGTTGTTATCGAAAACAAGCCGGGCGCCGGCGGCATCATCGGCAATGAAGCGGTGGCTAATGCGGAGCCCGATGGCTATACACTCGGCGTTATGACTGCTGGTCAGATCATCGCCGCGGTCACCAGAAAAAATATGCGTTACGACACGCTGACGGCTTTTGCACCGGTCGGCCAGATCGCCACTGCGAGCCTGCTGATCGTCACCCGTCCTGATTTTCCCGCCAACACCGTGAAGGAGCTGGTCGCGGCGGCAAAAGCCGATCCAGGCAAGATTGTTTTTGCGAGCCCGGGTTTTGCCGCCACCCAGCATTTTGCCGGAGAAATGTTCAAGCAGACTGCAAAAGTGAATTTGCTGCACGTCCCATTCAAGACGTCGCCGGAAGCGATCAACGCAACGCTCGGCAAGCATGCCGATGTGTTGTTCGACACGGTGTCGGCCTTGATCGGCCATGTGCAGTCCGGTCAGCTCAAAGCGCTCGCGGTCACCGGTAAGGATCGCTTTCCGGCCGTACCGGATGTCCCGGCCGCGAGCGAATCCGGAGTCCTCCCGGGCTATGATGTCACCACCTGGTATGGGCTGTTCGCGCCGCGCGGAACGCCGGAGCCGGTGATTGCCAAACTGAACAAGACAATGAACGAGAGCCTCGCGGACGAAACCGTGCGCCAGCGCATGGTGGCAGCAGGTGTGGTGGTCAAGACGTCGACGCCGCAGGCCTTCGGAGACTTCATGGTTGCCGAATACAAGCGGTGGGATGCCGTGCGCGAGGCCGCCGGAATTCCGCAGCAGTAGCGCTAGCCGCGGGCCACTGCGATTGGCTTACCTTCGCCGATTGAGCGGATGACCGCCTCGAACGCGCCGACGACATCCATCATATCCGGAATCGAGACCGGGAAGGGCTTCCCGGTTTCAATGGTCTCGGCGAAAACCTCCAGCAGCACGCCAAGTGAATCCACCGGGGGATAGATTGTCGTTTTCGGCTCGGCACCGATGAGTGCGACGGTAAGTGACGTTTCCTCGCGCGCTTCGGCCCAGCCTTTGGTGCCGAACACCATGATCCGCCAATACATGGGCGCAGCGCGCACAGTCGCGAGCAGGCCGGTGGCACCACTCTCGAACTGTACCAGGGCGACCGCGGCGTCGCGCGGGTCGGGCGGCGGCTTTTGCGAATGGACGCGCGCATCAACTTTGGCAATCGGTCCGGCCAGATTCACGAAAGCGTCGAGCACATGCAGGCCGGCCCCGGTCATGCCACCGCCGGGCGATTCACGCGGATCGTCGCGCCAACCGCCTTTCACGCGCGTCGAATGCTCGTTGCTGAAATTGCCTTCGATGTGCAGGATTTCACCCAGCATGCCGTCGGCCACCGCCCGCTTGAGCTCGCGCATGCAGGGAAAACAGCGCTTGTTGTTGCCGAGCGCGAAAGGCACACCAGCTTTTTGGGTGGCGGCAATGGCGCGCGCGGCTTCCGCGCGCGTAAGAGCCAGCGGCTTTTCGCACCAAACCGGTTTGCCGGCCGCGGCCACAGCGCAAATCTGCCCAACATGCAGCGAATGCGGGGTTGCGAGAAAAACAGCCTGGACACTGGGGTCCGCCACCGCCTCCTCGAACTCGGTCGATAGTTTGAAGTCTTTGGCGGCCGCAAAATCGCGCACCAGCTCGGGTTCCTTGCTGACCCCGCGAATGAAGCGCAAGTGCTTGCTTTTGCCTTGCGCCGCCTCGACGATATTTTTTCCCCATCGGCCAAGGCCGATCACGGCGGCATCAATCATGGAGGCGCCGACAGGCTGGCGGGACGAAATCTCATGGGCGGCGCATACTAGACAGGCTCGCGCGCCAACGGCAATCGGGTGAGGATCACAGGAGGAACTGAATCATGGACGACAAGGAACTTTACGAACGCGGGCTGAAGCTGCGCATCGATATGTTCGGCCGCGAAGCGGTGGACAAGCGCATGAACGCGTTCGGCGACTTCGGCAAGCCGCTTCAGCACATCATCAACGCCTATGCCTATGGCGATGTCTGGCAACGCTCGGCTTTGCCGCCGGGAGTGAAATCTTTGGCGATGGTGGCCATGATGGCAGCGGCCGGCCATCCGAACGAATTGCGTGTGCATCTCAAGGGCGCGCTCAAGAACGGCTGCACGCCCGAGCAGGTTCAGGAAGTGCTGCTGCTGTTGGCCCTGTATTGCGGCATTCCGGCCGCCAACGAAGCGCATCGCATTGCCGCCGACGTGCTGCGGGAGGAGCAGCGCTGACGCTCAGGGCGGCGGCTCTGTGATCAATTTTGGCACCGGACGGCCGCGGATGTCGTAAACGCGCGCGTAGTCCACACCCTCGCGGTTGATCTCCACCAGCACCCGCGCGGTCAGGTCGCGACAATAATATGTGCCGAGCATCATCGCAAAATCGGCCCGCTTGCGGTCCCAGGTGGTTTCGAAGTTCGGTCCAAGCGCCACCTCCGCCGGCCGCTGCGGTCCGCAAATCTCGACGGTCCAGCGTCGTCCGCGGGGAGGTTTCAGATGCATCTCGTCGAGTTTCACTCGCAATGCTTCGCCAGCCTGCTTGAAGGCCAAGCCCCAGTAATCGAGCATGTAATTGTCGCGTGCCATAAGCACACCGCCTGAGGCCCGATTGAAAGCGGTGTATTGATAAGGATGCAGCCGCACCATATCGCTCACCGGCAGTGCCAGTGTGGCGATGAAGGCAGCGACCGCTGCACCGGCCGCGACTTTGCTGAATGCGCGCGCGCGATCGAAGAGCCAGGCGCCAGCCAGGCCGCCGAGCACCGCAAATGGTGGCACCACAAACACGAAATGGCGCAGCCCGTTGTAGAAGGCAGGGTGCGCGACAATCGCCAGTCCGATCGGCAGGATGGCAGCGAGTGCGACGAGGATAAAATTGGCACGCCGGTTGAGCGGCAGATCGCCCTTGGTGGCCGCGACGAACGCGCCGACAATGCCGGCGAACCCGAGTGCCAGCATGATTTCCGGCAGCTTGAGCGCGAACAGACGGGGCAGATAGTCCGCCGGCATGGCGGTTACCGGGTACAGCTTGCCGGCATACATTTCCCGCCACGGTTTCTCGAAAAATTTGTCGAAGTATTCCGCCGCCCGAACCGGATTGAGCGGCGCGAGGATCGACCAGGGCCAGAGCAGGCCCATGATCATGTAACCAAGGGCCAGCGCGGGCAGCAGGCGCCAGATGAATTCCCCCGCGCGTACCAGGCTCTGGCGAAGGCCAACGGGTTGCGGCTTGCTCTCACGCGAGTTCGCGACCCGCGCCTTGCTCCGACGTTGGTCTGCGGTCCGCGCTTTGCTCCGACGTTGGTCTGCGGTCCGCGCTTCGCCGATCATGATGAACAGCAAAGTCACAAGTGCGTAGGGCGCGATAATGCCGGCGAGAATGCGCGAGCCAAAGACAAGGCCGAGGCCTACTCCGACAAGCACGACAGTGCGCGCATTGGGCTGCGGATATTCTTCAAACGCGCGAACCATGCCGAGCAACAGCACCGCCATTGCGGCAGCGAAGGGTGCGTCCTTGGCATTTATGAACATGTGCCCGTAGTAAAGCGGACAGGCCGCGAGCAGGACGAGTGCAGCTAGTCCGGCCGTCGGCCCGCCGAGGCGGCGGCCAATGCGCCATGTTGCGATCAGCCCGATGATGCCGACGACGGCTCCGACCAGGCGCCTTGTCTCAAACAAGTCGAACGGAAGGACCTTGGCGGCGAGTGCAGCCGCCATGTCGAAACCGCCGCCATATTTGTAGAGATTGACGAAGGACAGTGCGCGTTGATCGGAAAAGCCCGAGGCGTAGAGCTTAAGCAGCAGGTCGCCATATTGCGAATGGGTGTAGTCGTCCCAACCGAGGCCGAAGTCGCGGAACGTCATCGCCGCGATCACCGCGACAATAGCGAGCACGCCAACGGCCAGTCGGTCGGCAGTGAGAACTGCCGACCCGGTGCCGGAAAGGCGAAGTGGCAAGGTTGAGGTGGTGGAGATGTCTATTTGCTCGCCGCGACGAACATTTCTTCCACGTGATCCCAATTCACCAGGTGGTCAAGGAATGCTTTGAGGTAGTCAGGCCGCCGATTGCGGTAGTCGATGTAATAGGAATGCTCCCAAACATCGCAGCCCAGAACCGGCGATGCGCCATGCACCAGAGGGCTTTCGCCGTTTGGCGTCTTGCTGACGATCAACTTGCCGTCCTTTACCGCAAGCCAGGCCCAACCCGAGCCGAATTGAGTCACGCCGGCCTGCGTGAAATCTTCCTTCATCTTGGCGACGCCGCCGAGATCGCTGTCGATCTTTGCTTTCAGTTTCCCTGGAATTTTGTCGCCACCGCCGTTCGGCTTCATCCATTGCCAGAAGTGCGTGTGATTGTAGTGCTGGCCGGCATTGTTGAAGAGCCCGGCGTTCTTGCCGAAGGACCCCTTCACGATTTCTTCGAGCGATTTGTTTTCCAGTCCGCTACCTTCCAGAAGTTTGTTGCCGTTATCGACATAGGCCTTGTGGTGCTTGTCGTGATGATATTCGAGCGTTTCGCGCGACATATAGGGCGCGAGCGCGTCATGGGCATAGGGCAGGTCGGGCAGCTTGAACGACATTATCTCCTCCTCGATTCACAAACGATGAATGCTGAATAATCCGGCCTTTGCATGAAACCCGGCCCGTGCCGGATGAGTTCCTCACTCAAGTTAATTAGGCGGTGGCGGCGCCGGGGGCAACAGGTTGAAACCGGCAGTGCGGCCCGCGAGTTATTCACCTGTATTGTTTTACTTTGGTGTTGCCGACGGCGGTTGAAAAGGCGAGAATTTGTCTTTGCCAGAAGAATTTAGCCGATCAATCGCGGCGAAAGTAACTGGTTTAGAAGAGGATCAACTGCGTATGCCGGCCCTGCTTTTTGGTATCGGTGCGTTTGCCCTCTTTGCGGGGCTCGTCATGGTCGGATTTGGTATCCCGATCAACGAATTCAGCTTCGGAAACACCCTCATTAGTGCCGGCACCACCGCTGCTGTTGGCGGTCTGATCATTATCGCGCTCGGTATTGTCGCCGGGCAGGTGCGGCGGGTTGCTGAAGCGCTGGCCGGCCAGCTTCCAGCGCGGCCTGGGCAGCCGGCAGAGGCTTTCGACAATGCGAGCGCCGCGCGCTCAATCCCGCCTCAGGGACATATACCATTCCCGCCCAGATTTAGGCCCGACCCGAATGCAGCTGGTGAGCAGAATGCCATTCCTCCTGCTCCTGCCGTTGTGCCGATCGCTGACAAGTCGACTGAATTTGCCCCCACATTGCGCAACCCGGATCAGTCACCCGTAGTCGAGGATGACGTTTCGCTGTCCCCGCATCATCCACCGGCTCCGCCGGCGCAGCCGGTTGCCGACAAAAGTCGCGAGCCTGGCTGGCGGTCGCCGGCGCCAGCTGCACCCTCCGCCGCGGCGCCACCGGCGCGACCCGTTCACAATGCTAATTTTGACGCGATGTGGCCGGCCGAGGAGAGGTTTTCGAAGAGTCCGGGCGCGGGCGAATCCCAGTCGGCTGCCCCGTCCGGTGCGCCATTTCGCGATGTTCCTGCGCCACCACCCAAACGCGTCGAGCCGGAAAAGCCGCGCACGGCAGCCATTCTGAAATCCGGTGTTGTCGACGGAATGGGCTACACGCTTTACGTCGACGGTTCGATCGAGGCGGAATTGCCGCAAGGAACGCTGCGTTTTGCCTCGATCAATGAATTGCGGAGTCACCTCGCTAAGAACTCGTAGGGTCTGAATACCAACAGAACCTCTATATTGTCGTAGTTTTTCTTGTCTTGAGTCGCATTTGACCAATATTTGTCGTACCAGACAGTGATCTTTTTCTTGCGGCCTCTGAAATCAGATAGTAGTTTTAAATATAGGATTTGTCTCGATACTCGACCTATTGTAGATCAATTGACATCTCGCCAATTCAGCCACCGCGCCAAAGAGTAGGGCGACCAATGAATGACACCACGGCGACTGGAAACTTCATTGAACTGACTGCGGAGATCGTTTCGGCCTATGTCAGCAACAACACGGTCCCTGCTGGCGAAATACCGGGCCTGATCAATCAGGTGCACGCCGCGCTCAGCAGGGTGTCAGGAAAGTCTGCCGAGGGTCCCACAGAGCCGCTTAAACCGGCAGTTTCGGTGAAGAAATCAATCACGCCCGAGTTCATCGTCTGTTTGGAGGATGGAAAGAAGTTCAAGTCGCTCAAGCGGCACCTGCGGACGCAATACAACATGACGCCGGAGCAGTACCGCGAGAAATGGGGACTCAACACCGACTACCCGATGGTCGCGCCGAACTATGCAGCTGCCCGCTCGCAACTGGCCAAGCAAATGGGTTTGGGACAGCAACGTCGGCGACGCGCGAAATAACGCGCAATCGGTGCTGCGGATAAATTCCTAGAAGTTGTGGATATGTCGAGCCGCTATTTGAGCGGGACTTCCTCTTGTGTAGGTAAATAATCCTACACAGGAGTTTGCCCGATGACCACTGCCGAGCCGCAACTGCCTCGACCCCGGCGCCGCCAAACACAGCGTCGTCGCAAGCGCCGAAAATCTCCGAGCCGAATGCCGCAGGCTCCGCAGCCGATCGTTGGCAGCTTTCGCGCTCAGCATCTGGCTTTGGCGCCACGGCAGATCATCACAGAGTTCGGCCATGCCAGCGTCATCATAAATGAAGCGGAAAGTCCTCTGGTCTGGCTCGCTCGCCGGCGCGGGCGCGATGGTCGCGCCTTGATCGAAGTGCATCAACTCCAGGCCGGCGAAAGACTGCGCGCTGATTTCACGCGCGCGCATCTGATGCCGCGCACGACCTCCAACTGGTCGAATCCGTTATCGGCCGGCCGCCGGGGCGGCGGAGGCGAACGAGCTAGTATGTTTACCGACACAATGATTGCGGCGCGGCAACGGGTGCATCACGCGCTTGACGCGCTCGGTCCGGAATTCGCAGGCTTGTTGCTTGACATTTGCTGCTTCCTCAAAGGCCTTGAAGACATCGAGCGTGAGCGTGCCTGGCCGGCTCGCTCGGGAAAAGTTGTGCTGCAACTCGGCCTCAATCGTCTTGCCCGTCACTACGGTTATGCAGCGCAAGCGCGCGGTCCTGCGCGCGCACATGTTAAAACCTGGCTCGCCGATGATGCAGCTTTTGGCGTGGAGAGCGTTTGACTATGCGACAGTGGTCAATGCCGCCTTGGCCTCGGTACGGATACGCTCCACCATTGAGCGCAAACCATTCGAGCGCTGCGGTGTGAGATTCTCCCGCAGGCCGATACGGTCAAACAGCACAAGCGCATCGGTTGCCAGAATCTCTTTCGCGCTCTTGCCGGAGTAGAGCGAGAACAGGATCGCGATCAGCCCGCGGACGATGTGTGCATCACTATCGCCCTCGAATGTAAGGACAGGGCCAGCCGATCCGTTCGGCTTCACATGCGTCAGAAGCCAGACCTGGCTTGCGCAACCCTGGACCTTGTTGGCATCGATATGCGCGCTGTCGGCCAAGGGCTGCAACGTACGGCCAAGTTCGATGACATAGCGATAGCGGTCGTCCCACTCATCGAGCAACGCGAAATTCTCTACGATCTCGTCGATGGTCGTCATGATACAGCATATATAGGCCCGCGCGGGGCGATGGCCAAATCGCTGCGGCGTCCAGGGAGCGGTGGAACGGCTAGGCCGCGGGACGTCCGTCGCGCGCGTCCCGGCGCGGCGGCAACGGAACCGGCGCATGCCAGGCCGGAGCCATGTCGGTCGAGGTCAGAGTGCCTTCGGATCCGCCTTTGTGCCAGCCTTTTCGGCCGATGCCGACTTCTCGCGAAGTTTGGTGATGAACTCATAAAGCGTGCGCGCACCGGCTTCGGCCTTGTGGCCAAGCGCCGTTGCGACCTTGCCACCGGTCACGCAGGCATCGGGTTGCCGTTCGCAGAATCCACGCACGTCCGATACGGCTGCGCTTGCCAGCGTCACGGCCTCCGTGGCGTTGATTTGTGCATCCGGTGATGTCGATTTGGTGCTGCTTGGCAGCAGCACGCACACGACGCCCAGCCAAAACGCCATCCGCAGAAGAAAGAACATGACCCTACCCGTGACGTCCCCGGCGGACTATTCGCCGCCTTTGAACTAAACCGTAGCAGACAGGGTTGAAGCTGTTATTGGAAATGCAGAGATGTTTTTGGGCAAAATTAAAGAGAATTTGATGAAAATTTTAAGCAACACGCCGGTGCTCGCATGTGGGCAGCCCCATAAACGCGTTTACGCGCTGGGTTGAATATCTCATCTGTCATTGTCGGGCTCGACACTGCAAGTCGGGTTTACCCGACTTGCAGTGCTAATTGATGCAGAACTAGGGCAAGCCCGAGTTCTGATGCAATCCATCAGGCAGGGCAACAACTCCCCAGGCACTGCCCTTCATCATGGATGCGCGGGTCAAGCCCGCGCATGACGTCTGAGTTTTTGGCGAACACTCGCCCTGTTCTCCGGCCACGGCATGGTTACCGCATCGGTAACAAATTATGGCCGACGTGCGGCGGGCAAAATCCGGCAACTGAAATTTCACCATGCTCCGCGAATGGCGATGGGAACATGCTTGGGCCGGTGGCGTGACGGCCCAATCGGCTCTGCGCGAAGCCAGCCTTAGCGTTCGCTTAAGCCGCTCTGCCCTAAATTCGAAAACGAAATAGGGGCGCGTCTGTTTGGGTGAGACGTGAGACAGGGACCGTGAGTTTTCTCACGCCAGTTTGGAGCTACGTCGACGCACTGGTGCACCCCGCGGCGCAACAGGATGCGCTGTCGGCCGAACGCCATCGCGCCTTCATCGCACCGCGTCTGCTTGGCAGTCTTGCCGCGCTCGCGAGCCTGCCCGTCTACATCGCACTTCGCGGCGTGCCGACCGCGCTTGAAGTCGGTGTCTTCTCATGGCTCGCGGCTCCGATCCTGATTGTCTATTACCTGTCCCGCACTGGCCGCTATGAAAGTGCGCACGTGCTGTCCTCCTTGTCGCTAACCGGACTCGCAGCGCTGGTCGCGCTGTGCACCGGCGGTATCGGATCCTTCGCCGCAGTCTGGCTGGTGGTGGTACCTTTGGAGGCAGCGCTGTCAGGCTCCCGCCGTGTCGTCGCCATGGCGGCGATTTTGGCGCTGTCCGCTGCCGGCTTGCTGCTGGCACTCGGGGCCGCAGGCTTGTTGCCGAGCCCAGTGACCACGCCCGAGCAGCAAAGCGCACTAGCCGCACTCGGCATCATCTCTGCCACGCTCTATGCCGCGGGTCTTGCGCTTGGCGTCGAGCTGCTCGTCCGCACCACCCATTCGCTCCTCTATGCCGAAGAGGATCGGCGGCGGGTGCTCGCGCAGGCGACGACAGATGTCGTTGTTCATCATGGTCATCATGGCTCGGTCCTGTCCGTCTCGCCGGCGGCCGAGCCCCTGATCGGCGTACGCGCGACCGACTTGCTCGGCAATGGCCTGTTCGACCGGGTCCATGTCGTCGACCGGCCGGCCTACCTCGCGGCAATCGCCGACGCAGCGAGCCTTGCCGAAGAACGCCTGCTCGAGCTGCGCATCCGCTGCGCCAATGGTCAATTCATATGGGCCGACATGCGCTGCCGGCCGCGCCATGCGCGCAGCGGCGCGCGCGAGGTCGTCACCGTTCTCCGCGACATCAGTGACCGGAAAATGCAGGACCGCGCGCTCGAACTCGCCCGCGCGCAATCCGAACGCGCCGAGACTGCGAAAAGCCGTTTCATCGCCACCATGAGCCATGAACTGCGCACGCCGCTGAACGCGATCATCGGTTTTTCTGACATGCTGACCAATGAGACGCTCGAACTCGACCCGCGACGCAGGTCCGAATACGCAAAGCTGATCAACGATTCCGGTCGTCACCTGCTGTCGAGCGTCAATGGAATGCTCGATGTCTCCAAAATGGCGGCCGGCAATTTCCAGATCACGCCGGAGCCGTTCGCTCCCGCGCCGGCCATCACGAGCTGCGCGGATCTGCTGGCGCTGAAGGCGCAAGAGTCGGGCGTCGCGCTCACGGTGCGCTTCACCCCGGACCTTCCGGATGTGGCCGCCGACCGGCGCGCCTTCAACCAGATCCTGATCAACCTGATATCCAACGCCATCAAGTTCACGCCGCGTGATGGCCGCGTGACGGTCAGCGCGCTGCGCGATGGACGCAACCTCGTCGTAACGGTCGAGGACACCGGCATCGGCATCGGCGAAGCCGATCTGCCGCATCTGGGTGAGGCCTTTTTCCAGGCGCGCACCGCTTACGATCGCAGCCACGACGGCACCGGTCTCGGCCTGTCGATCGTCAAAGGCCTGGTGCATCTGCACGGCGGCGAGGTCGATATCAAGAGCCGACTCGGTGATGGAACGCGCGTGACCGTGACGTTGCCGTTCGAGATTGCGAACGATCCGGTCAGGCTTGTGACCGAGCGCAATCGGGGCCGCTCCATGACCGCCAACAACAGGATGAAGAAAAGTGCCTAGACGATCTGCGCGTAGAAACGCTGTGACTTTCGAGGGCGCCGGCAGGCTCGCGGCGGCGATCGGCGAGCATCCGCGCGAATCCGTTGCCCTCATTGTGGTGACGGTCGCGATCTTTTCGATTGTCGTCAATGCGCTGTTCCTCCAGAAGGGTCCGCATCCCGCGCCGATATTTGCCAACCGGCCGCTGCTCCCGCAGGAGATGACGATTGCGCCGCGTCTGCCGAACACGCAGCCGGCGCCTGAGGCGAACAATCAGGGCCGGCTCCAGCTCATCGCCAACATCCAGAGAGAACTCACCCGCAAGGGCTTCTATGACGGGCCCGCCGATGGCATCTGGGGCGCCAAGACCGACACGGCCGTGCGCGATTTTCTGCAGACCGCCGGGTTGAAAACCAACGCTGAAGCAAGCGACGGCCTGTTGCGCGCCATCGCCGCATCGAATGCGAAGCCGGCCAGCACAACCGGAGCGGCGACTCCGGCCGACCCGATCGGCAAGTTGATCGCGCCGCCATCCAAGCGCGTGACCGCCGTGCAGCGGGCGCTTGCCGATTTCGGCTACGGGCAGATCAGGCCGACCGGCATTTTCGACGCGGATACGAAGGCGGCGGTCGAGAGGTTCGAACGCGAGCGACGGCTGCCGATTGACGGGCAGTTGTCCGACCGC
This sequence comes from Hyphomicrobiales bacterium, assembly GCA_027307405.1. Classification (GTDB taxonomy): domain Bacteria; phylum Pseudomonadota; class Alphaproteobacteria; order Rhizobiales; family Xanthobacteraceae; genus Pseudolabrys. The sequence goes on from DAHUXA010000057.1 coordinate 21,478, forward strand.
GTCGTGCGTGAACTCGCCGCGATGACCGGCCGCCCGCTGGAGTAGACGGCTAAACAAGCTCCCTCGTTGTAACGGTTCCGGATCAGCGGCGCATCACTCCGCTATCGCTTCGTGCTGCACCGCATCCGGGGCACGCATGTGACGGTTGCGTGTCCCGGGCGCAGCGCGGCGCTCGGGTAGCGCTTCCGAATGGCACCGCGGCAAGCGCCCGTGCTAGGCAAGCGCATGCGATTGAAATCCGGCATCTGGGTTTCGGCCTATGTGCGCCGTTGCAACACCGAAGGGGTCTTTGCGGCCGTGCGGCGGCGTGGCGCGGAAGAAGCCGGCACCATCTTCATCAAGGTCAACCGGCTCGACGGGACCGGCACGCTCTACGGGCCGGCGGCGCAGGCCGTGTTCGACGAGGCGCGCCCGGCGGAGCGGATGTTCTCGGCCATCGTCGGCCGCGACCCCCCGGCGGCGGAGGCCGAACTCGAGTCGCGTCTGGTGAAGGAAATTCGTTTCGATCCGGACCTGTGGATCATCGAGGTCGAGG
>DAHUXA010000058.1 GCA_027307405.1 Hyphomicrobiales bacterium
ATACTCGATGGTGAGCTTGTAGCGGGGCATGAGTTGGCCTGCGATCACCGGGCGTAGCCGGACGATCCAGTGATCATTAATTCAGTGGACGTCGGCGCTAGCGGTTTGAAGCTCCGGCTTCACGGAAAGACACCAAGCGCTGCTGCACCTCGTCCCACAGCACGAGACGAACGCAGCGGAAACTCTGGAAAAGCGTCAATCGGCCAATGTCACGTAGCTCCGGATGATCGCGCAGCACGCGCGGCAACCGATAGTAAGGAATGCGGCTGTGCAAGTGATGCACGTGGTGGATACCGATATTGGCGGTGAACCAGCGCAGCGGCAGTGGTAGATCGTAATGTGACGAACCGTGCAAGGCGGCTTCGTGCAGATTCCAGCTGCGGCTCTCGTTCCAGAACGTATCCTCAAATTGATGCTGTACGTAGAACAGCCAGACGCCAAAGATGCCGGCAAGTACCGTGATCGGCAAGTGCACGAGGAAAAAAGCTTTGATGCCGATCAGCCAGATCAGCCCCGCCGCAATCAGCGCGATCGCCGCATTCGTCACCTGCGTGCTGATCCATGGCTGCCAACCGCCCCGCATCAGACCGACCGGTAACCGGTGTTGCAGCAAGAAAAGATAAGCGGGACCGATGCCGAACATCACCAGCGGATGGCGATACAGGCGATATTTCAGCCGGCCCCAGCGCGAGCAGGCGAAATATTCGCGTACAGTCAGCGTATTTACATCGCCGATACCCCGGCGATCGAGATTGCCGGCAGTGGCGTGATGAATGGCGTGAGTGCGGCGCCAGAAATCATAGGGCGTCAGCGTGAGAACGCCGATGACGCGGCCGACCCAGTCGTTCGCCCATTTCTTCGGGAAGAAGGAGCCGTGGCCGCAATCGTGTTGGATCATGAATAGTCGCACCAGAAACCCGGCCGCCGGGATCGTGATCAGCAGCGATACCCACCAATATCCGAGCGAGTAGATGAGCCAGGCCGCGACCCAGAGTGCGACGAGTGGCAATGCCGTGATCACCAGTTCAATCACGCTGCGGCTCCGACTCGGTTCGCGATAGCGGTGGAGAATTTGCGTCCAAAGACGGGCGTCGGAGGCAGAAGCGTCAGTGTTATGTCCAATGCTCAAGGCGTTGTTCCAGGTTAGCCGTGGCCGCGCGTTCGAATCGACGCACACAGCTCACGATAAAGCAGTGACGACAGGGAAGAAAAGCGCGTTTGCCCGAAAATCGGGGCTTTTTGGTGTTCCCTGACCCCCTGCTGGTTACTGCTTCAACTGACCTTCGTGCCGACTTTCAGTGGTGTGCCACGCAGAAATTCATCCGCACTCATTGGCTGTTTTCCAGCACGCTGGACCTGCACAAGCTGCACCGCCCCATCGCCACAAGCAACGGTCAGCTTGCCATCAAGCAATGTGCCTGGCGGACCGCCGCCTCCACCGCGGATTGAACGCAATACTTTCACGCGGACGCCGTCGAATTCGAACCAGGCGCCGGGAAATGGCGACAGGCCCCGGATGTGGTCGTGGACCTGTTTCCATGGCTTGCTCCAGTCGATGCGCGTCTCATTTTTGGATATTTTCTCGGCATAGGTTATGCCTGCTAGCGGTTGCGGCGTGAGCTGGAGCGAACCGCGGTCCGCAGCCGCCAACACGCGCAGCATCAGATCGGCGCCCAGACGCGATAACGCATCGTGCAGTTCACCGGCGGTCATATCGGCACCGATGGGCATGTGTTCCGCCATCGCCATGGCCCCGGTATCGAGTCCTTCATCCATCTGCATAATGGTGACGCCGCTATCGGGATCGCCCGCCATGACGGCGCGGTTGATGGGCGCGGCGCCGCGCCAGCGCGGCAAGAGCGAGGCGTGCACATTGAAGCAGCCGAGGCGCGGGGCTTCGAGAATGGGTTTCGGCAGGATCAGCCCATAGGCCACCACGACCGCCGCATCGGCATTGTGTGTGCGAAAAGTGTTCTGCGCATCACTGTCTTTCAACGTCCTGGGCGTATGCACGGTGAGCGCCAGGCGTCGCGCCTCGCGTTCGACTGGCGTGTGCTGCATATCCATGCCGCGGCCGGCGGGCTTGGGCCCGCGGGTATAAACCGCGGCGATATCGTGCCCGCGTGCCGCAAGTTCGATCAGTGTCGGCACCGCGAAATCGGGTGTGCCCATGAAGATCAGGCGCATTCAGGCAAACCTTTGCGCGCGGGTGCGTACGATGTCAGCCGATATGATGCGAAGGCTCTTGATCCTCGGCCAGTGATTTCCCGCCGTCCGTCTTCTTCGCCGCCTTCTTGAACTTCTTCATCACCATGTCGCGTTTAAGTTTTGAGATATGATCAATGAATAACACGCCGTTGATGTGATCGATCTCGTGCTGGAGGCAGGTAGCAAGCAACCCCTCCGCCTCGATCTCCTGCGGCTTGAGTTTGGAGTCGAGAAATTTCACTTTCACGGCCTTTGGCCGTGCAACCTCCTCGTAATATTCGGGGATCGACAGGCAGCCCTCCTCGTAAATCGCTTTTTCATCAGACACCCAAATCACTTCGGGATTTATGAAGACCTGCGGCTGCTTCGGTTCGTCCTTCTTGGCAAGATCCATCGTGACCACGCGCTTGGCCACACCGATCTGGATGGCCGCCAGTCCGATGCCGGGCGCCGCATACATGGTCTCAAACATATCGTCGATGAGCGCGCTCAGCGGCTTGTCGATGGCCTTTACCGCCTCGGACTTAAGCCGCAACCGTTTGTCGGGAATGATCAGGATGTCGCGTACCGCCATGGCCGCGATGTAAGGGGTAGGACCTGCTGGGTCAATGCGGCTTTGCCCTTGAGCCATCGACACAATCGCCCTACCGTTCGCCGTTCGTTCGCTCCGCGGGCGAATCACTGTAGAAGCGGCTCATGTCCGATTTCCAAATCCTGGCCGACGCGCTCCTGGCGCATGCACCGGCCCTCACGCTCACCATCGGTACAATTGTCGCGATAGGCGTCATCGTCGTCATCGTGATGCTGGCGGGGCCCCGCAAGGCGGACCCCGTCGCCGAACAGCGACTGGCCGATCTTAATGCGCGCGTTTTGGCCATGGGCGAATTGCTCGCAAAGGCACAATCGCAACTGCAACACACGGTGCACGAGCGGCTCGATGCGGTAACGGCCAGGCTGGGCGAGTCGATGCAGACCTCAACCAAGCATACGGCCGAGCATCTGCAACAACTACATGCGCGGCTCGCCGTGATCGACAGCGCGCAGAAGAACATTACGGACCTCGCTTCACAGGTGACGAGTCTTCAGAGTGTGCTCGCCAACAAGCAATCGCGTGGCGCCTTCGGCCAGGCGCGGATGGAAATGATCATCCAGGACGGCTTGCCGAAGGATTGCTACGAATTTCAGGCGACCCTCACCAACAACGCGCGGCCAGATTGCGTCGTGCACTTGCCCGACGGTCCCTCCCTAGTCATCGATGCCAAGTTTCCGCTCGAGGCGGTGACCGCCTTTCGTGAGGCGAAGAGCGAGGACGACCGCAAACTCGCGATCACCCGCGTGCGCACGGATATTGCTAAGCACGTCGGCGACATCGCCGCCAAGTACCTGATCCCGGGCGAGACCCAGGACATGGCGCTTATGTTCGTACCGTCAGAATCGGTTTACGCCGAACTCTATGACGGCTTTGACGACGTCTTCCAGAAAGCCTATCGCGCCAAGGTGATTATCGTTTCGCCATCGTTGTTGATGCTGGCCATCCAGGTGATCCAGCAGATCCGCAGGGATGCTCGCATGCGCGAGGCCGCCGGGAAGATTCTGGTCGAAGTCGGCCTGCTGGTTGCAGACGTCAATCGTCTCAGGGATCGGGTTGAGAATCTGGACAAGCATTTCGGTCAGGCCAACAGTGACGTCAAACAGATCCTGATTTCCGCCGACAAGATTGTGAACCGCGGTGACAGAATTCGAGATGTCGAGTTCGGGGGTGAGCCGCCGAGTGCCGACATCCTGCCAGGCCCCGGTCAGCGCAAGCTAGAAGCCGGCGAATAGAGCGATGACTGTTTCCCCTGACGCGCAGGAAAGACCATCCTGGTCCGACGCGCTGGCGGTCTACTTCAAGCCGCGCGTACTGATCGTGATGTTCCTCGGATTCTCGTCGGGGCTGCCGCTCGCTTTATCGGGAACGACGTTACTGGTGTGGATGCGCGAATCCGGCGTCGATCTCGGCACCATCGGTCTCTTCGCGCTGGTCGGCACACCGTATACGGTGAAATTCCTTTGGGCACCGCTGACCGATGCGCTCGACGTACCGGTGCTGTCGCGCGCGCTCGGCCGCCGCCGCGGCTGGTTGGTGTTCACGCAAATCCTGCTGATGGCAGCGATCGTGTTTCTGGGCTCTTGCAACCCCGCCGCCGCGCCGGGGCTGGTCGCCTTGGGTGCACTGCTGGTGGCTGCCGCCTCCGCGACGCAAGACATCGTGGTCGACGCTTTCCGCATTGAAAGCCTGCCGGACAACGAGCAGGCCGCCGGCATGGCCTCTTACGTCGCCGCCTATCGTGTTGGAATGCTGATCTCGACGGCCGGCGCGCTGTTTCTGGTGAGCGCCATTGAAGCCTATGGCTTCGACAAACAGGCGGCCTGGCAATGGGGCTACGTTGCAATGGCTGCCTTGGTGTTGATCGGCACGGCCACGGCATTGTTCGCGACCGAACCGGAGCGTTCGGCGCAGGCGGAAGCCAGCCATGCCGGACAAAAGTCGTTCGCGCGCGTGATGGAAGCCGCGGTCGGCGCATTCAAGGATTTTCTCGGCCACGAGCTCGCTTTGGTCATGCTGGCATTCGTCGTGCTGTTCAAATTCACCGATGCCCTGTCGGGCGTCATGACGGCGCCGTTCGTCATCGATCTCGGTTTTTCCCGCAACGAATACGCCGCGATCGTGAAAGGCGTCGGGCTCGCGGCCCTTCTGCTCGGCGGCTTTGCCGGCGGCTTCATCGCACGCGCCCTTCCGCTTGGTCCCAGCCTCTGGATCGGCGGTGTCTTGCAGGCTGTCGCCAATCTTGCGTTCAGCGCCCTGGCGGTGATTGGCACCAACACGACGATGCTTGCGGCCGCCATTATTGCGGAGAATTTTACCAGCGCCATCGGCACGGTGATGTTCGTCGCCTATCTTTCCGCTCTCTGCCAGAACCCGCTGCATACGGCAACACAGTATGCCCTGCTGACCGCGCTCGCAGCGGTTGGGCGCACCTACCTCTCGTCCGGCGCAGGATTTGTTGCTGAATCGACCGGTTGGGTCTGGTTCTTCGTGATCTGCGCTCTTGCAGGCATTCCGAGTTTGCTGCTGCTCGCCTGGCTGCAACGGCGCGGACATTTCAAACGGCTGGAGCCGAGAAAGTCCTAGAACAGCGTGCGCTGCTTGATCGCGGCAGTGAGCGTGCCCTCATCGAGATAATCAAGCTCGCCGCCGACCGGCACCCCGTGCGCGAGCCGCGTCACCTTTACGTCGGCGTCTTGCAACAGCTCGGTGATGTAATGCGCGGTCGTCTGGCCATCGACCGTGGCATTGAGCGCCAGAATCACCTCTTTCACCGGCGTCTCATGTGCGCGCGAGATCAATGTGTCGATGGAGAGATCCTGCGGGCCGACGCCGTCGAGCGGCGACAATGTCCCGCCAAGGACGTGATAACGGCCGTTGATCGCGTGCGCGCGTTCCAACGCCCACAGGTCGGCCACATCAGCGACGACGACAATAATAGAGGCATCGCGCCTGCTATCGGTACAGACCGTACATGGATTTTGCGTGTCGATATTGCCGCAGACCTTGCAGATTTCGATCTTCTCCATCGCCGTCTCAAGCGCGGCGGCAAGCGGAGCCATCAGCAATTCTCGCTTTTTGATGAGATGAAGGGCCGCGCGCCGCGCCGAACGCGGGCCTAACCCCGGTAGGCGCGCCAGCAGCTGAATCAGGCGCTCGATCTCAGGTCCAGCAACGGCGGTAGGCATATCAATCCGTCATGGCCGGGCTCGTCCCGGCCATCCACGTCTTCCTAGCTGCGCATCTCAAGACGTGGATGCCCGGCACAAGGCCGGGCATGACGCCTGAGAGACGCCCGGGAATCATAGTCACCCCAAACCTAATCCCGGCGGCAGCGGCAGGCCGCCCGTAACCGCTTTCATCTTTTCCTGCAGCACGGTTTCCGCCTTCCGCCGCGCTTCAGCATGTGCAGCGACCAGCAGATCCTCGAGGATCTCCTTTTCCGACGGCTTCAAAAGTGAATCGTCGATCTTGACGCCCTTGAGATCGCCTTTGGCCGTGATCGTTACCGTCACCACGCCGCCGCCGGCAGTTCCCTCGACCTCGATCTGATCGAGTTCGGCTTGCATGGCCTGCATTTTGGATTGCAACTGCGCGGCCTGTTTCATCAGGCCCAGAAAGTCCGCCATCGGTTAATCCTCGTGCTCACTGTCCGGATCGGGCCCTGATATGCTCTCCCCGCCTTCGGGTGCATTTTGCGTCACACCGACCACCTTGGCGCCCGGAAAGCGGTTGAGTACGGCTTGGACCAAAGGATCGTCCTGCACACCGCGCTCGATCTCGGCCTGCTGCGCCTCGGCCTGCGCGCGCATCGTCGGAGCGCCCTGTTCCTTGGAAACAACCACGATCCAACGCTTGCCGGTCCAGCCGGTTAATTTCCGCTGCAGATCGTGCACCAGCGTTTTCGGCGCACTCGGCTCGAGTGCGATTTCGAGCTGACCATCTTCGCAGCGCACCAGTCGCACGTCGCGCTCGAGCGCCATCTTGGCGGCGATGTCGCGCTTGTCGGCAGCAAGCGCGATCAACTCCTCGAATGAACCGATGGAAAGGGTCGGCGCGGCCGCGGGCTCATCGAGCCTCGCAACCGGATCATCGGCTGGTCGCGGCGATACCGCCGCGGACGAACGCGATGAGCTGCGGGGCGTCTCATAACGTGGGGCGTAGCTTTGCGCCTGTACGGTGCCACCATTTCCCTGCGGACGCGCGGGGGTCGAACCGGTCTCGCTGAGCGAGCGCACCACTTCGTCGGGCGTCGGCAGATCGGCGGCATAGGCGATGCGCACGAGGACCATCTCGGCGGCGGCGACCGGACGGCCGGATGCCTGCACCTCGGAAATACCTTTCAATAGCATTTGCCAGGCGCGCGATAGCACGCGCATTGACAGCTGGGCTGCGAATGCGCGCCCGCGTGTGCGCTCGGCCTCTGACAGCGACACGTCATCGGCAACGGCGGGGACGACTTTGACGCGCGTCACAAAATGAGTGAATTCAGCTAGATCGCTCAGGATAACCGCGGGGTCGGCGCCAATGTCGTATTGCTCACGAAGCTCCTTAAGAGCGGTAATGACGTCTCCTCTCATCAGTGCCTCGAACAAATCGACTACCCGCACGCGATCGGCTAATCCCAACATCAGCCGCACATCTTCCGCACGCACAGGTCCAGCGGCGTGCGCAATGGCCTGATCGAGCAGCGAGAGCGAATCGCGTACCGAGCCTTCTGCCGCACGCGCGATCAATGCCAGTGCCGCTGGCTGGATCTCGACCTTTTCCTTCGCAGCGATGCTTTCAAGGTGCTTGACCAGTGCGGCCGCATCGACGCGCCGCAGATCGAAGCGTTGGCAGCGAGACAGCACAGTCACCGGCACCTTACGGATTTCTGTGGTGGCGAAGATGAACTTTGCGTGCGGCGGCGGCTCCTCAAGCGTTTTTAGCAGTGCGTTGAAGGCGGCGCCGGAGAGCATATGCACTTCGTCGAGGATATAGACCTTGTAGCGCGCGCTCATCGGCGCATAGCGGATGGCGTCGTTGATCTGTCGTACGTCCTCGACACTGTTGTGGGAAGCGGCGTCCATCTCCAGCACGTCCGGGTGCCGGCTTTCGATGATGGCCTGACAGTGCACACCCATCACCGGCATTCTGATAGTCGGCTCCTTCACCGAACCATCCGGCAATTCGTAATTGAGTGCACGTGCAAGGATGCGCGCGGTCGTAGTCTTCCCGACGCCACGAACGCCGGTGAGGATCCAGGCCTGCGGGATGCGACCGCTCTCGAATGCATTCGAGATCGTCCGCACCATAGCGTCCTGGCCGATAAGGTCATCGAAACTCGCCGGGCGGTATTTGCGCGCGAGTACGCGATAGCCGTCGGCCGACATTTCGGCCGGCACGGAATCGGAAGCCGCGGATTTTTTAGGCTCGCTCATCGTGCCATCCGCTTCGCCGCCGCGCGGAGCGCGGGCTCATTGCGAACGAATCAAGGATTTGTGGGAGGCTGACGAGCGACCCGAACCGCGCTCGTTAGGGCTGCTTCCTTCCGGACCTGACCCGGTTGGCGAGTGGCTCGTCCACCGCCAACCTCCCGTGATCTATATCGGGCCAATAAACCGGGAAAGCAAGCAGTGGGACCGCGTCTCTGGTAGCTTTCCTCCGAAAGAATCGTGTGGATTTATTCAATGGTTTCAGGGGTTACGAAGGACTGGTCGTTACACCCACAGCTCGCTCAGGACACGGTTCCGGTCGGCGACATGCCGCTTGCCCGCGTGTTGCTGGCGCGCGACGCCAATTATCCGTGGCTGATCCTTGTGCCGCGGCTGCCCGGTCTCGTCGAACTCATAGACCTGGAGGAAAACGCGCAAGTCCAGTTGCTTGGCGAAATCGCAGCGGCAGCACGCGCGCTGAAAACCGCCACTAAGTGCGACAAGCTCAACATCGCCGCACTCGGCAACCAGGTGCCGCAGTTGCACGTGCATGTAATCGCACGCCGGCGAACCGACGCCGCCTGGCCCCAGCCAGTGTGGGGCGTGAAACCGCCGCTTGCCTACGAGGAAGGCCAGCAGACAAGCTTGCTCAATTCATTGCACCAGCTGCTCAAACGTAGCGGACTCGCAGGGATGGACCGTTAACTTCGGTTCTGCGAAAAAATCATCATGGTCGCTGTGCCCTCCCGCATACTCGTCATATCTCTGCGCCGTATTGGCGATTTACTGCTGACGACGCCGTTGATCCGCAGTTTGCGCCGCGCCTGGCCGGATTCGGACATCGATGTGCTCGTGTTCGCCAATACCGCGGGGATTCTCGCTGGCAATCCGGACATCAGCGACGTGATCCCAATGCCGCAGCGTCCGACAATGGCGGAGAGCGCGTGCCTCTTTGCACGACTCTGGCGGCGCTATGACATCGCGGTTTCGACTCAGAGCGGCGACCGCCCTACCGTCTTTGCCTTTGCCGCCGCCCGGCTACGCGCTGGTGTGATAACCGACGATGATCCTTGGCTCGCGCGCATGCTCAAACGTGTCGCATTGCACCGAAGCGTTCCCGCAGCCGACAAGCTCCACCGCGTCGAGCAGATGCTGCGCCTTGCCGACGCTCTGGAAATCCCGCGGGTTGCGGAATTAGTGTGCCCCGCTTCCGCGCCGTCATCGGGCGCTGTCGACGGCGGCAAGTATGCGTTGATCCACGCGGCGCCAATGTTCGCCTACAAGGAATGGACAAGGGATGGGTGGCGTGCAGTCGCTGCCGGCCTTTCCGAGCGCGGCCTGTCAGTGGTGGCGGTTGGCGGTCCGGGCGAAGCCGAACGCGACTATCTCGAGGACGTCTGGCGCGGCATCGCTACGGTCCATCAGGTGGAATGGCCTGAGATGATGGCTCTACTTGGGAGGGCCCACGTCTACCTCGGACCCGACACCTCGGTAACCCATCTTGCCGCCGCCGCCGGATGCCGGACAGTCGCCCTGTTTGGTCCGACCGATCCCCGTGTCTGGGGGCCTTGGCCGGTCGGCGGACTTTCAACACCATGGGCGGTCAGCGGCACGATCCAAAATCGCGGCAATGTCTGGATCGTACAGAACCCTTTGCCTTGCATGCCTTGCACGTTCGAAGGTTGCGAGCGCAATATCCGCAGCCGCAGCGCGTGCCTCGACGAACTTGTGCCCGATCAGGTGCTGGCGGCTATCGACCAGGCGATCGCTTGACCGCACTACCTGTCCATTTCAAGCTGACGCTTGGATCCAGTTTGGAGTAGCGCATGACTTTTCGTATCGCCGTTGTGCAGCCGATCGCCAATCCGATCGAGGAAGCGGAAAAAAATATCGCCGATGCGGTGAACTTCATCGCCCGCGCCAAATCGGAAGGCGCCGAGTTTATTTGCTTTCCGGAAACCTACCCAGGTCCATGGCGCATGCCCGCAAATTTCGACCCAACACCGCGCATCGCGGAAGCCGCCGCCAAGCATGGCATCAATGCGGTCTACGGGACGATCGAGCCGCTGAGCCACAATGAGGGCACCGCGCACAATCTGATCTGCATGGCTTATGGCGACGGTCGTGCGTCGGTTAGTTACCGGCGCACCCATCCGAACGGCCCCTGGATCTATACCGGCGGGCAGTGGTGGGAATTCCAGTACGTGCCGGGCAACGACTTCCCCGTGTTTGACACTCAACAAGGCAAAGTCGGCCTTGCCATGTGCAGCGAGGCCTACATGCCCGAGGTGACGCGCGCGCTGGCGTTGCGCGGTGCTGAACTGATTTTCATGCCGGCCGGAACAGACAAGCGGCGGCTGTGGGCAACGTGGCGCAACCTGATCTGGTCGCGCGCGATCGAAAACCTAGCCATCGTCGTTACCACGCAGAACCTCTTCAGTCATGCTGAGCGCGGCCTCGCCATGGTGGCAACGCCTGAGGAAATCCTGTTCGAGAGCACTGCTGCCGGCATGTTCGTGGTTGATGTGAGCCTCGACCGCGCGCGGGACATGCGGGCGACAACCGATACCGTGACCTCGGCCCTCAGTTACGGCGCAAAGCAGGGCGTGCTCGGCCCTCAGTGGCAGCGGCCAGAATTGCGCGAAGCCATGTACCCGCGCCCGCGCAACCAAGCTGCGGAGTAAGCATTGCGCGGATGAAATGGTCGTGCGAATTTGCGCGACGCATGTCTTCTCGCCCAGACCTTGGTCCCAAACCCCGTCTCGGATATTCCGATAGTCGCATCAAGCGCGCGGCAGAGCTTCGCGCCGATACCGCTGCCATTGCCGCGCTGACGCGCGATCCGCGCGCAGGAGCCTATGTGATCGGCGGCGAATGGATCGTGATGAGAAAAGGTTCGCCCCTCAATGAGCCTTTGTTCACGCTGAGCAACGCGCAAGCACTTTCTACCGCGACCGAAACAATTTTCCTTGGACTGCTCGATGGGGCGCCGCGGTTCGGCCATGGCATGTCGCCGCAAGCAGCGGACACCCTGAAAGGACGCGATGATTTGCATGTGACCGATCTGCGCTCAATTGCGGTGCAGGGCCTCGTCGCACCCGACCACTTGCCACCGATCGCCGAAGCCAAGGCCGTTCTGCACTGGCACGCACGCCACCGTTTTTGCCCAAACTGCGGCGTAGCAACAAGACTGGTTTCCGGGGGATGGCGGCGCGACTGCCCGCAATGCAAAGCCGAGCACTTTCCTCGCACTGACCCGGTGGTGATCATGCTGGCGGCTGACCGAGAGCGTTGCCTGCTCGGACGCTCGCCGCGTTTTGTGCCGACGATGTGGTCGTGCCTCGCCGGCTATGTCGAACCGGGCGAATCCATCGAGGACGCCGTCCGTCGGGAGACCCGCGAGGAAGCCGGCATCACTTGCGGGCGCGTGGCCTATTTTGCCTCCCAACCCTGGCCATTTCCGACATCATTGATGATCGGCTGCCACGCAGAAGCGCTCACCCACGAAATTGTGGTCGATCGCGAGGAACTCGAAGATGCCCGCTGGTTTAGCAGGAGCGAGATCGAGACGATGCTGATGCGCAAACACCCGGAAGGGCTCAGCACTCCACCTCCCGTGGCGATTGCGCATCACATCATTCGCGCCTGGATCGAGGACGAAATCAGCTTTGATTGACCGCACGCCAAAAATTCTCTGCGCTGGCATCGCCGTGCAGGACATCGTTATGCGCGTGCAAAACTTCCCGGCACCTGGCACCAAAGTCTCGGCAAGCGAGTTTGTCATCACCGGTGGCGGATGCGCTGCCAATGCAGCGGTCACGATCGCACGGCTCAACGGGCGCGCGGCCTTCGCCGGCCCGCTCGGCGGAAGCGGAGATGCCGTGAGCAATCGCATTCTGTCCGACCTCGAAAAGGAAGGCGTTGATTGTTCCGGGGTCGCACGTGTTGATGGCGGCACAGCTTCGGTTTCACTAATCCTGCTCGATGCGACCGGCGAAAAAACCATTGCGACGCGTCGCGGCGTCAATCTCGGCGATGTCCTACCGAAAGACCCCGCTAGGCTGGTTGCGGACGCTGACGCCGTTCTCGTGGATAACCGTTTTCCGGAATTCGTCACCGCGGTATGCCGCGGCGCGCAGGCACGTAGAATTCCAATCGTCATCGATCTGGATCAGGCGACAAGAATGGACGATCCCATGCTCGCGCTCGGCACCCACGTGGTGTCATCGGCGGAAGCGTTGTTCGGAATGACCGGGTTGAAGGATTACAAAGAAGCCCTTGAGAGGCTCGCCAAGCATCTTGCGGGATTCGTTGCCATCACCGACGGACCGAAAGGCGTTTACTGGCTCGAAGGTGGAGAGCTGCGTCACTTGCCGGCTTTTGAGGTCAAGGCGATCGACTCACTTGGCGCTGGTGACGCCTTCCATGGCGGCTTTACGTTGGCGCTGGCGGAAGGTCGCCCACTTTCCGACATTCTGCGGTTTGCCAGCGCGACCGCAGCACTTAAATGCACGAAATTTGGCGGCGCCTCCGGCGCGCCCACGCGCGCCGAAGTTGATGCGTTCCTGGTGAAGCACTAGTTACGCCCACTCACGAACGATAACTACTTCTTTTGTGTCGACGGACACGGCGCACCGCAAGGCGCACAAGCACCGGCAAAGTCCTCCGGGGACAGCGCGCGGCCGCTCGAAGGGCTCGAGAGGTGGTCAACCAAGATGCTCGCGACCCCGAGTAACACGACAATGATGTAGATGGTGCGCATCGGCTACTCGCGCGACAAGCCGAACAGCGGCCGCAAGCGTATGCCGATCAAGCAGCCCGGCAGCGCTGCCAGAAACCAGATCCAACCATGCAGCGAGCCGGAGGCGACGCCACCGACAAAGGCACCGATGTTGCAGCCGAAACCAAGTCGCGCGCCGCACCCCATCAGTAAGCCGCCGATACCGGCCGCCAGCAGTGACTTCGCCGGCGGCCATGCAGCCATGGCAAATGGTTTGCTGGCGGCTGCCGCCGCCATAGCACCGAACAGCATCCCGAAATCGGTGAGGCTGGACGTGTCGGACAATACCGATTCTACGAGCGCGCGCTTTGGCCCCGGCCATTGCCAAAAAGCCGAATGCGAAAGATCGAAACCGAGTGCCGTCGCGGCTTTCGCGCCCCACACTGTGTAGCCGAAGGTCACGCTCCACGGATGACCGCCGGCAGCGAACACGACGACGCAGAGCAGGCCTATGATGACTCCACCGATCATGTAGTTACGTGACGGCACGAAGTTGGCATCGCGGCTCCTCGCGACCGCGATAATAAGTGCGGCCGCCATGGCAATGCTGACGAGCGTCGCTGCAAGCCCGCCCCAAGGGCCAAGATAGTCCGATGCCAACACCGGATCGGCGCCGCCGAGGGAAAGAAGCGCAGGAAGCAACAAGCTGCCGAATACACTTCCAATGACAAAAAACAAAAGCGTGATCAGCATGCGACCAGAGCCGCCGCCCACGGTGTAAAGCGTACCCGAGCCGCAGCCGTTGGCTAGCTGCATGCCGATACCGAAAACAAATGCGCCGACCACCAGTGAAGGGCCAATAGGCGCAATGGCCCCGCCGAATTTCGGCATCAGCGCAGCCACCGGCACGACCGCGAGCGCGCAGATCGCGATCACGATCAGTCCACCGAGCAGACCGCCAGCTTCCCCGCGCGTAAGAAAGCGCCGCCAGGATGCGGTGTAGCTGAATTCGGCCTTCAAGAACGCGATGCCGAGACCGAACCCGCCAAGGATCAGCATCGCCGAAAGCGGCTGGTGGTCGAGTAGCACCAGCGCTATCAGGATCGCGGTAGAGCCGAGCGCGAGGCCGAGAAAAAGGCGGTCCATACGAACAGCTGCGTCCTGGTTGGACGCAGCCAAGCTTGCCGTAGACATGGAAACTCCAGAGCGCAGATCAGGAACCGAGGCCAAGGGCCTTTTTCAGATCGTCCCACTTCGTGCGCGAGGATTCAATCGGCCGATCCGCACTGCTGGTCCACTCGACCATCGAGCCCGCATAAAGTCTCGCTTCCTTTCGACCAAGCAGCTCATGCAGCACAAACCAATCTGTCGCCGCCCAATGGCCAGTATTGCAATAGCTCACCACCGGTCCGCCCGGTACAGTATTGGCGATTGCCGCAAGGTCTGACTTCAGCTTTAGCCGGTTGGTATTCGGGTCGTAGAATTCCGCGCTGTCGACATTTAGCGCGCCAGGAATGTGGCCGTAGGCCTGCGAGGCCGGGGCCTTCTCTTTACCGAGAAAAAATGTGGCAGGTCGCGCGTCGACGAGCGTGGCTCCGCCATTGCCTTCGATAGTCTCCACATCACTCGCCGCGGCCAAGATGCTCTTGTCGACCGCGGCTGTGAAAATCTTCGGCGATGGCGCCTTTAGCCCGCTCTCGAGCGGCAACCCGGCTTGACGCCAGGCAGCAACGCCACCGTCAAGAATCGAGATGTCCTTCACGCCGGCATATTTTAGTGTCCAATAGGTGCGCGCGGCTGATCCGAAATCCAGAACGTTCACACCTGCCGGCACGACGACTACGTGAGTGTCTTCGTCGATTCCGAGATCGCCGATCAGCTTTTCCAGTTCGGCCGCAGTTGGAACCATAAATGGCACATTGTTGCGGGTAACCCGCCAGCCAGCCTTGTCGTAGTCGCTGTGCACACTGCCCGGGATATGCGCGGCCGCGTAAGCCTGTGCTCCGCCACCGTCAATCGCCGACCGGATGTCGAGCACGACAAGATTTGGATCGGTTCGATGGTTATTGAGCCACTGCACGCTCACCAGCGGTTCGGCATGTGCACCTGCAACCGAAGCAGCCATCGCGGCGCTGAATAGGATCGCCGCGCCGAGGCGGCGCAGGGCGTTAGCAGGACGAAATCGAAGTGAGGTTGTCATGGCACGCGCATTCGTTGTTGGCGGCCGCTCACGGGCGGCAACAGATTATCCTTGAAATAGAATATTGTTCTCTATAAAGACAGAGTCCGGGAGCAAATAAAAAAAGAATTCTATATTTGTCTAACTTCTGGGATACTTGTTCCAAGTCTGGAGACCGAGAGAGAATGGACGCCATCGACCGGAAGATCCTCGCCGTCGTGCAGCAGGACGCCTCGCTCTCGGTGGCAGAGATCGGCCAGCGCGTCGGCTTGTCGTCGACCCCCTGTTGGAAGCGGCTGCAGCGGCTTGAGGCGGACGGGGTCATCACGCGACGTGTGGCGATCATCGACCCGCAGAAGGTCGGTCTTGGCATCACCGTGTTTGTCTCGATCGAGACCGGTGACCACTCACAAGATTGGCTCAAACGCTTTGCCGACGTGGTTGGTGCGATGCCTGAGGTGATGGAGTTCTATCGAATGGCCGGCGATGTCGACTACATGTTACGCGTGGTCGTGACCGACATCGCGGGTTACGACGCATTCTACAAGAAGCTGATCGCCACGGTACCGCTGAAAAATGTCACATCGCGCTTCGCGATGGAGCGCATCAAATCGACAACGGCGCTACCGATTGCAGAATCCGCGAAGTGAGTGACACGCTCTCAACTGCAAGAAAGGGCGTTGTAGACCGGCGGCGTGATGCGCGGGCTCATGTACATCTGGTCCGACAGCGTAATTCCTGTTGTTGAGATGTAGCTGAAGTTGCTGGAGCCAGGGGCGAATCCGGTAACCGGAATATACAGGTAGCTAACCTCGCTCCATATCAGGTACGAATTCGGTACCCTCAGTTCCACGGGAATGGTGACGACATCGCCTGTTGCATGTGGGGTTGTCCCAGCCGTCGCGAACCCCCAACGCACTGTCGTCGTGCCGTCCGCGGCGATTTTGAGGCACGACACCTTGGCCGAGGTCGTGCCGTCGTAAGGCGACATGACCGCGATCGACGCTTGCAAAATATTGTCTTTGTCTGTTGAGGAGATGGTGGTGACCTGCGACGCAAGGTTGGCAAGAGCACCCGCAGCTAGTGTCACCTTACGGTCGGCGGCAACACCCTCGGAGATCTCGACGCAACCAATGTAGAGCGTGAGCATCAGGGGCGCTAAAAGGGCAAATTCAATCGCAGATGCGCCACGTCGGTCGTGGCCGAAGCGACGCAAGAACCGGGGCATACGAAATGTCATTGCTGTCATGGCGCACCGCCTCATTGGAAAGGTTCGTTGCGGAAGACTGCTGTCGCTATCAGCAAGCGATTGTTGCCATTCAGGGTGGACAGGTTGTTGCTGAGCAAGGAAACATAGACCGGCCATTGATAGTAGAGCGTGACGACCTCGATATCGCCGACTCCACCGGGGTTATAGTTCAGATTTGTGGTGTCTAGTTGGCCGTTCGTTACGGGCGGAGTCTGATTGATGGCGGCAAAGCTGCTGTAGGTTTTGACATCGACGTAAATGCCGTTGGCGCAATCGAACAATCCATAGATGTGATCGCACACGGCGTGCTTGAAATCGTCCTTGCTCCAGCCATTCGTTTGCGCCTGACCGGTCATGATTAGCCGCGCCGAATCTGTGACCGCAGTTTCGAGTGTTTGGCCCGCGAAAAAGACCAGCGCTGTCTCGAGAATAGCGAAAGTCAGGCCCAGGAACGGAAGCGCCACCATGCCGAATTCGACGGCTGCCGAGCCGTCCTGCTGGCGCACAAATCGGCGCAACAGGCGCGAGGGCAACAGCCGATAGGCACACGCGGAAATTTTGATGCGCATAGTTGGCATGACATGCAACCCGATTGCTGAACGGTGCCGAAACACCGAAATTCATAGCAAGGGCGCGTTTTTTAATTCTTGCCAAAATCCTAAGGAACCGCACCGGTCGCGTTAAGCAATCGCTAACCGTAAGGCGCGCGCCCAGTGCTATTTCGGTGCGGTGGCCTGTGCCTGGCCATTGCGAGCGGCGCTTTCGGCCAGATTTGAATTGAAATAGGCCGTTGAGTCGCCGAGGGTAATGCGGCGCTGACAATCCGATGCGCAGCTGTAGGTCTCGCGCTCTACCCCCTTGTAAACAATAACAATATCGTCGGTGCCGGCACCGAGGACCTGCACGGTCTTGCTCATGAGCACACGCCCGGCTCGGTCAAGCGCCTGCAGATTGGTCGCTCCGTATCCCTTGCCGGTAACGACGAGGACGCCTCCGCTTTGGAGGGTAGCATCCGCGATCAAGGGGTTTCCGATGACGATTGTGGCGACGCGGTCCGGCAATTGTAGGATCTGCGCCTGATCGAGATTTATCGTCACAGTCTCTGATTGCGCTGATACTGCTCCGATGCCGATGGCCAGCACAGCCAAAGGCACCACACCGAAATATTGCCTCCAGCGGCCTAACAGGACTGACATCGCGCTCTCCCGCACGGTACGCCCGCCGCAATATTAGGCGGCGGATTCCCATAAGTTAAGTTGACTGTAAATTGGTGAATGAAGTGCAAAGAGTTGGCACTCGAACGCTGCAAAAACAAATAAAAATCAGCGCTGGAAGGGGTACAGCATCTGGGCGCCAAAGCTCTCCGGAAAGCTCGTATCATCGATGCCATAGGCGTCCGGCAGGACATTCGCAGGCATATAAAACGTTCCGAACAGAAGATCCCAGATGGGGAATGTGCCTGCAAAATTTTTGGATCCGCCTCGATCTGACGCGGTGTGGTGCCAACGATGGAAGACCGGCCCGGCAATGACATATTTGAATGGCCCAAGGGTCCAGTTCAAATTCGCATGTACGAAGGCCGACGTCGCGGTTGTGAATGGGCCGACCCACAGCATCACGTTGGGCGAAATGCCGGCGAGCAGCAAGCCGGCATCCACGAGGACGGTGCCGAAGAAAATGTTGACTGGGTGGAACCGGGCCGCAGATATCCAGTCGAGTTCCTCCGAGGAATGATGGACGGAGTGATACTTCCAGAGGCCATCGCCATGGAAGCCGCGGTGGATCCAGTATGTCAGGAAGTCCGACACGATCAAAAAGGTGAGTGCCTGCGCCCATAACGGCAGCTCTGCGAGGGGCCCGAAACCATCGTCGTAGAACTTGATCAAGGCTTCGGCGCCACGAATGTCGTAGATATACGCGGCACCCATCACCATGAAGCCGATACGCACGAAGCGCGCAGCGAGCGGGATCAAGAACCAATAGCAGATGTCAGTGGCGATCTCGCGCTTGCGCCACCAGGGGCGACCGGGATTGCATGCCGACCAATGCGTCAACACCGCGAACACGATGCCAAAGGCGACCGAGATTGGTACCAATTTGAGCATGGTTTCGCCGGCAACTTTAACAACTGAAAGTGTCTCAGCGAGCATGGACAAGATACCCAGATGACGAGTTTGACGAACTCCGGTATCGGGGCGCGCGGTTAAAATGCAATAAACAGATGCTTGCTAGAGGGACAATAATAAAAAAAGTTGGCAGACCAGATATTCGATTCGATTGTAGGACGCGCGAGCAATCTAGATCGCATTAACGATTTCTTAACGTTTGGATTTTTCGATTCATAATTTGTTAACTCAAACAAATATCGGTTCGAAAAACAGGACAATTCCCCTGCTTTCTCAAGCAAATTAACCAGCGCGCAAGTCGCGATCATTTACGTTTTCAAGCGGACAGCGAAGTGCGGACGACTTCCGATGAAGACCTTATTGGTGCGATTCGTGACGGACGACTCGGGCGCCACGGCAATCGAATACGGCCTTATCGCCGCAGGCATATCGGTGGCGATCATCGCCGTCGTCAACGGTATCGGTAGTAACTTGAACTCCAAATTCAACACAGTTTCGACTCAGCTGAGATAATTGAGCCTCGGCGGTCAGTGAGTTGCGTCAGGTAACGAGTGATGACGGTAACGGATGTAATTCGGCTTGTGCTGTTCCCGGCGCTGATGGCTTTTGCCGCCTCAAGCGATCTCCTGACCATGACGATCTCCAACCGGCTGTCGCTGGCGCTCGCCGGTGGATTTTTCGCTCTCACGCTCATTACCGGCATGGGTCTGCACGCTTTCGGCATGCATCTCGCCGCGGCGACGGTGGTGCTGGTGGCCGCATTTATATTTTTCTCGCAAGGATGGATTGGTGGCGGCGATGCGAAGCTCGCAGCCGCGACCGCCTTGTGGTTCGGATTTGACTATCTGCTCGACTATCTGATTTACGCGTCGCTATTCGGCGGTGCCCTGACGTTGGCAATTATCCAGTTCCGCAAACTACCGCTGCCGGCCGTGCTGGCCCGCCAGGGCTGGATTCTTCGCCTGCATGAAACCGACGGCGGCGTGCCTTACGGTATCGCACTCGCGGCTGCGGCCCTCGCGGTCTATCCCAAAACCGGTTGGATGCCCGCTTACGGCCTTTGAAATCCATCGGGTTAGCGCCGCAATAAAAGATTAACTCGATTTAGATACCGCTCCTTAACCATACCTTGACCTTTAGCTGTTGAAATCCGGTGCAAGTAGCCGCATCGGCGGCCAACTGATTTTACGCGGCCAAGCCGGCCGCCCTGTCACGGTGAGAGTGAGCGTATGAAAGCCGCGCGTATTGTCGTATTGGCCGTCGCCATCGGAGCCGGTGGCGTAGCCGCCATGCTGGCAGGCCGGTCGGATAAGCCGGCAGAGGTCAAGCCGCAGGCGGCCAAACCCGACACCGTCGACATCCTCGTCGCCAAATCCGACATCCCAGGGGCCAGACGCTTTCTCCCTCAGATGTCTTTTGGCAAGCCTGGCCGGCGACTACCGCCAGCGGCAATTTCATCCGCAAGACCGATCGGCCGAAGGCGGTCGACAATCTCAACGGCATGATCGTGCGTACGCCTTTCGTTGCGGGCGAGCCGATTCGCGAAGCGAAACTGGTGAATGCGAAGGGCTCGGGCTTCATGGCCGCAATCCTTCCGGCGGGAATGCGCGCTCTTTCTACCCAGATTTCGCCAGAGACCGGCGCTGGCGGTTTCATTTTGCCGAATGACCGGGTCGACGTTATCCTGACACCGCGTGCCAATCGCGATTCCGACAAGGGTGGCGGCGCCAGCGAGACAATCCTCCGCAACATTCGTGTCTTGGCGATCGATCAAACCATAGAAGAGAAGAATGGTCAGAAGGTTGTGGTTGGCAAGACGGCAACGCTCGAGCTTGCGCCCGGACAGGCGGAAACCTTGGCACTGTCACAACAGCTCGGCACGCTGGCGTTGGCGCTACGCAGCATCGCCGACGGCTCTGCTGATGATTCGAAGTCAGACGAATCTGAATCTCGACGCAACATCAATGTCGTCCGGTTTGGCGTGAGCACCACGACCACACCGCGATGACCGATTGGGGGATGAAGGGGGACATGGCGAACAGGACATTGACTCGCACCGTCGCATTGGGGGCACTGATTGTCGTCACTGGATTGGCGCCATTCACCCCGGCAATAACGGCTGAGACAGCCGGCAACACTCCTGTCATTCAGGTAGCTGCGAGCGAAGGAACGTCACGCTTTATCCCGCTCGGAATCGGCAAATCGGTTGCCATCGACTTGCCGGCCGACATCAAAGATGTCCTCGTTGCCGATCCCAAGATCGCCAATGCGGTGATTCGG
The DNA here is from genome assembly GCA_027307405.1 of Hyphomicrobiales bacterium. Classification (GTDB taxonomy): domain Bacteria; phylum Pseudomonadota; class Alphaproteobacteria; order Rhizobiales; family Xanthobacteraceae; genus Pseudolabrys. The sequence continues at coordinate 20,769 of DAHUXA010000058.1, forward strand.
TCTTCTCGCCGCGTTTACATGATCGGCGTCGCCGTCGGGCAAACCAACATTTTCTTCTTTGACGCCGATGGCAAGCAAATTGCCGGCTTTGATATTGCGGTTAAGCGTGATCTCAACGGCGTTCGCGCCGCTCTTAAGCAGGCAATGCCCGATGCCAGCCTTCAAATTGAAGGCATCGGCGACGGCGTCGTCCTTTCCGGCAGTGCAGCGAGCGCTGCCGAATCGCAACAAGCATATGATATCGCTTCACGGCTGGTTGGCGGTGGCGAGAAGGTCGTGAACGGCATTGCCATTCGCGGGCGCGATCAGGTCATGCTCAAGGTGACGGTCGCAGAAGTGCGGCGTGACGTGATCAAGCAGCTCGGTATCGATCTGTCTGGCACGATCAACTATGGCTCCGCAGTAGTGAACTTTAATACGACCAACCCATTCTCCGCCAACGGCGGGCCGTTGAGCGAAAGCTTTCTGACCGGCGCATTCCCCAACGTTACGGCAACTTTGCGCGCGATGGATCGCGCTGGCGTTATTCGCACCTTGGCCGAACCGAACTTGACCGCGATCTCGGGCGAGACCGCGACGTTTATGGCGGGCGGCGAATTCCCGATTCCAAATGGCCTGTCCTGCGACACAACCCGGTCGCCGCCGCTGTGTCAGCCCCAGATCACATTCAAGAAATTCGGCGTTAGCCTGGTGTTTACGCCTGTCGTGCTGTCGGAAGGTCGGATCAGCCTGAAAGTGATGACCGAGGTATCCGATCTTTCGACCGAAAACGCCATGACCTTGCAGGTTACCGGCTCAAGCACTTCACTGACGGTGCCGTCGATCCAGACTCGTCGCGCCGAAACGACTGTTGAAATTCCCTCGGGCGGCTCGCTCGCATTGGCCGGAATGATTCAGGAGCAGACGAGACAGGCAATCAACGGCGTCCCGGCCCTCATGCAGGTTCCGGTTCTGGGTGCGCTCTTCAAAAGTCGCGACTACGTCAACCACCAATCCGAGTTGATGGTGCTCGTCACTCCTTACGTGGTGCGCGCGGTGGCGCAAAAGCAGCTGTCACGGCCGGATGATGGATTCGCTGATCCGAACGATCCGCAGGGCGTTCTGCTTGGCCAGTTGAATCGAATTTACGGCGTCGCCGGCAAGAACGATGCGCGGCCAACCGGCGACTATCACGGTAAGTACGGATTCATTCTCGACTGAGCGGGGAGACACATGACTGC
>DAHUXA010000059.1 GCA_027307405.1 Hyphomicrobiales bacterium
GCAGCCAACGTACGATACAGAGCCGACGCCCGCGTGCCCCATATTGAGCTTGCTTTCGTTCGCTTTGGCGTAGGCGATGAACTCCTTGAGGTTGTTGGCAGGGAAATCCTTGCGGACCGCAAGCAGTTCGGGCTGCTCGGCGATCAGTCCGATTGGCTCGAAATCCTTCTCCGGGTCATAGCCCAGGGTGGGATAGAACACCGGCGCCGCGGCATGCGTGCCCATGTGACCGGAAATGATGGTGTAGCCGTCGGGCGCGGCGCGCGCGGCTCGGAGCGATCCAAGCGTCCCGCCCGCACCGCCGACATTTTCGACGATGAACTGCTGGCCGAGATGACGAGAGAAGATATCTGCCACGATCCGGCCGGTAACGTCGGCCGGCCCGCCGGCCGCGAACGGCACGATCACCGTCACCGCCCTCGTCGGGTAGTCCTGAGCCTGTGCGCCACTCGTTGCGGCGAACACAAAAAGCGCCGCCGCGATCCATCGTCCCTTCATCGTTCCCTCCCGATTTCCCCGGCTTTTCTGGAAGCAACCATAAGGCATTTCCGCCTGGATTTCTGCTACGCTGTCGAGGCAATGGGACACCGTATTCGAGGGGAATGAAGCGAAAGTATCCAGTTGGGAAACTCGGAGGTTGGACATGACGAAACGATCCATACTTCTCATATGCTTCACCGTTATTGTCTCTGGCCTTGCACTATCCGCAACGCCGTCATTCGCGCAGAAGAAAACAATAAAGGCGTGCGAAGAGGAATGGAGAGCGAATAAGGCCGCAAACGAGGCGGCCAAGATCACGGAAAAAGACCGTGGCGAAGTGCAGGGCCGGGACCGAAAAGCCTGCGGCAGCGGCTCCTGCAGCAGCGCCGAAAACCGCCGCAAAGAAACCGGCCGACCCCCAGGAGGCTGAACATGCTCGCGAGCGAGCCTGCGGTGCGGACTGGAAAGCCGAAAAAGCGGCGGGAAAAGTGCCCGCGGGAATGACCTGGCCGAAATATTGGAGTGAGTGCGACAAGCGCAAGAAAGCCGCGGGGATGTAAGTCCCGGCGACACGGATCCAACACCGCACATTCGAACTATTGAGATTGCCCGCGTCACCGCGCGGCAGCGTCGATCATTTGTGCGAGCGCGACGCCGACGCATTTGTGTCCTTCGGCAGAGTTGTGGAGGCCGTCCCACCAGACCAGGCCTTTGACACCCGCCTCGCTCGCTCGCTTCATCAAAAGAAACCGCGGGAAGTGACCGACGCTCTGCTCGCGCGCGACGTCGGCGATGATTTTTTCCATGCGGACATGGCGCGACGCGACGAGCACCAGGGGTGCATATTGTAAATCCACCAACACGACATCGGCATTGGCGGCCTTGAGCCGCTTTATGGCATCGCTGAGCATTTCCTTCGCATTGTCGGCAATACCGCGCCACACTGCATCGTTGCTTCCGAGTTGCCACACAACGAGATCGGGCTTGTAGCGCAGGACATCGCTATCAAGCCGGGCGATGTTGCCCGGTATATTGTCCATGATGCGACCGCTGTTGATCAGCTCTATCCGTGCAGAAGGCCGCAACCGCAACAGCTCGCGTTTCATCACATCGGGAAATGCGCCGCCGGACCCGGTCCCAAAACCGGTCGTCGACGAAGAACCGAGCGCGACGACCGTAAGGGTTTTGCCCGCTTGCAGCTTCGCCTTGATGCCGGCGAGCGGCGCGCCAAGCGACAATCCGCGCTTGAACGCGAGGCAGGCCTCTGACGGGCTACTGCCGGACGCGCCCCGATCTTGCGCATGACTGGGGGTGCCGCCTGCAAGCAGAACCGCCAGCAGCAACAGCAAGCCGGGAATGCGGGCATGCCTGGACATCGGCCTGACAGTTTCCGCTGTTGTGACAGCAGGTCGAGATTTAATCACGAACCGCCGATCTGCGCCGGGTCGCGCCGGATGGCCGCCGCAGCAGCCGAACATGATCTTTAATAGGCCGATTCAACCCTTGGAATGGGGCACATTGGCAACCTTGTCACAATCACCCACCTAGTTTGTCAAAAATGACATCTGGTTTATATAAGGGAAACGACCGATCTTTGCACTCCGAACACACGAACACGGAGCAAGGACCATGAAACGCTATGTAATCGAGCGGGATTTGCCGGGTATCGGCGGAATGAATCGCGCGCAGCTCAAGGGCGCGGCAGCGACTTCCAACGGCGCGCTGGCAAAGCTCGCCGGCAAGGCACAGTGGGAGCATTCATATGTCGTCGATGACAAGACTTTCTGCATCTATCTCGCCGAGGACGAAGCGGCAGTCCGCGAGCACGCTAAGCTGAGCGGCTTTCCGGCGACCAAAGTAACTGAGGTGCGTACCGTCATCGACCCTATGACGGCCGTAGGCTGATTTTAGCGGCGCCGCCGCGTTCTACGGCGGCGCCCTCAAGCTACTTGGAACGGAGCGAGAAGGCATCTGCGATGGTACAGCTCGGCAAAACACATCCCGGACGATTCTGCTGGCTCGACCTGGCAGCGACCGACGCCGGCCGTGCAAAGAACTTTTATGGAAAGCTTTTCGGCTGGACGTCGCACGAGCAGCCGGCGAATGGCGGCAGCTTCACCCGCTTGCGGCTATCGGATCAAGATGTCGGCTCACTTTATCAATTGCGCGATGCGCTTCTCGATCGCGGGATTCCATCGCATTGGACACCGTATGTGCGGGTGGACAATGTGAAAGATGCGGTGCGGCAGGCTATCGCCTTCGGCGCGACCATGATTGCCGATCCCTTCGTTGTGTCCGGCGTCGCACGGATCGCACTGATTGAGGATTCGGTTGGTGCGCTGATCGGTCTGTGGGAACCGATCGAGCTGAACATGAAAGCAAATGGCCATGACTAAAAAGACGGCACCACGATCAAAACGGCATACACAACAAGCGTCGGCAGGTAGCGACGGTTTGCTGGACGTCACCGTCGTCATTCTGGAAGACGGCTACGCGTCGACGGCGATTGCGCCGATTGAAATCTTTCACTCGGCGGGCGTGGTGTGGAACTGGCTTCACGGTGACGCTGAGCAGCCGCGATTCAAGGTGCGCACCGCCTCGATCGACGGACGAAAGGTGAAGGCGGCCGGCTCTCTCAGCCTTATTCCGGACTGCGCCATCAATGACATCAAGCATACCGACATCATCATCGTCGCTGCGCCCGGTTGGGACGTGCTGGACGACATTGCAAAAAATACTCCTCTGGTGCCGTGGCTGCGAAAGTGGAACGACCGCGGCGCTTACATTGCCGGCGCATGCACGGGCGTCGCATTCCTTGCGGAAAGTGGAATTCTCGATGGGCGGCGGGCAACCACTCATTGGGGTGTCGCCGATATATATCGGCAGCGCTATCCCAAGGTGAATTGGCAGACCGAACAATTCGTGACGGAGGATGGTCGAATCTTCTGCAGCGGCGGCGTCTATGCCTCGATCGATTTGAGCCTCTATCTGGTGGAGAAATTCTGCGGTCACGAGGTTGCGCTGCAATGCGCCAAAGCCTTGCTGCTCAGCATGCCGCGAGGCCGGCAGTCTGGATATTCGGTCGTGCAGCTGTCGCGCCCGCATTCCGACGAGAAGATCAGGCAGGCAGAAGAATACCTACAGCAGCATTTCGACAGTAATATCTCGATCGACAGCCTCGCCCAACGTGTCGGCATGGGCCCACGCAACTTCATCCGCCGCTTCAAAGCCGCGACCGGTCGTGTGCCCGGCGCCTATATTCAGACTTTACGAGTATCCGCGGCCAAGGAATTGCTGGAGCACGGCAGCTCGTGCATCCAGACCGTCAGCTCAAAAATCGGATACGAGGATATCGGTTTCTTTCGCAATCTCTTCAAGCGCCATACGGGGATGACACCTGGCGAATATCGCGACCGATTCTCGCAGATGAGCTTCGAACGCGGAGAACTGATGTCCGGACGGCAGTTGAACTGACAAGCCGCATCAGCGTGGAACTGCCGCTTGTCAGCTGCGTTTTCCCCCGCGCGTGCCGGGTGGCAACCGGCCACAGCGGAGAGGACGGACGCAGTTTATTTTGCCGGTTTCTGACTGCGGCAACAACGCATCGGTAGGCGTAGCGTCTAACCCGTTCCCGGCACGCGCACCACCAGCAACGTTTCTCGAACAAGAATTGAGGCTGGGCGGCTACTCGGCTGCCAGCGGTACGCCTTGCAGCCGGTTCTGCGCGGCCACGAGGCGCTGCATCACCTTGAGATCGCGATCGCGCAGCTCCAGACACGCGTCCGCCCAAACCTGGACGATGCGATCAAGTTCTTCGAGCGTGACAGGATTGACCTCGCGTCCGATCCGATAGATCGACCGGCTGCCCGTGTGACGCCGTTTGCCGCGCTGGATAAAGTCGCGCGCTTCGGCAATCCCCTGCCCCGGCTCCGCCAGGATGTGGACCAGACCAGCGTCTTTCATCTCCTCGGCCGTGTAGATGCGCCCGTTGAGCATCATCTCCTCGGCGAAGGCCGCCCCCACCCGGCGCGCCACCAGGCTATAGGCACCCATACCGGGGAACAGGCCGAAAATGTTTTCGGGAAAGCCAAACTTGGCACCACGCTCGGCGATGATGACATTGAACGACAGAAGCGACTCAAAGCCACCGCCGAGCGCATCGCCCTGCGCCACCCCGATCGTCACTATCGGCAAGCCAAGACATTTCATGTTCCGGTGCAGAATGCGCACGCAGGATTCGCCGTAGGCAACGAGCGCTTCCCGGTCGCGGTCGCGGATCTTGGCTGCAAACAGATCGAGATCGCCACCAAGATTGAATACGCCGGGCGTCCGTGATCCGAGCAACAAATACCGCAAATCGTTGGGACGATGTTCAAAGGCGGCCAGGATGCCGCGCTGCCAGGCGTGGAAGTCTTCCAGGAGGTCGAGGTTATAGCTCGGCCGGCCGCGCGGCCGCATGAACGTCCACAGCGCGCCCGTGGTGTCGTCCCAGGATACTTCCAGCTGTTCCAGTTCGAACAACCGACGCGCGTCGGCGCTCTTTTTCAGATCGATGAGGCGCGGATCGAAAGGTAATTTTGCCTGTGTGGGTGCCACTGAGTGGGCGTCAACCCGCACCGCTGAATGGCCTTCCGACACCGCAAACATCGACATTTACGCACACCGATTTACACTTTTTTTACCTTAACAAGCAGTTGCAGAAGTCACAATGATACCGTCGTGCATTGGAGCTTTGCGTCAGCGTCACGCGTTCGATTTCGTTCGTAAATCCGCGCGTAAATCACGTTAACTAAGTTTGGAAGAAGCTTCCGGTGTGTGGCGAAGAGTGCGGCTGCCCTGGCATCCACTCGCGCGCACGCGTGCCGGTTAGCACGACCGGTCCAAGTTCGAGGCGATTTCGCGTGCGTTCAAGGCAAATGCAAGCCATCCGCCTGATCCGACGATCAAGACAATTTTATTGAAATTATCGCTGAACCGATTCCAGTTCGTTCATCTTGGTTGCCGAAACACCAAGCAATTTGCATCGCATTGAACAATCGCGGGTACGATTTCGAGCCTCGAGAGAGCCGCGAAGGTCGTATGTTATTCAAGAAGTTACTCCAGACCCGCAAGGCGGACGCGGAGCTGCCGAAAGAGATTCGCGCCGCTCTGATTGACTCGCTATTTGCGCCGATCGCCTCACTGGTCGTTGGCGCTGTCGCGTGCTCGATCGTCGGCGCGGCGGTCGCAATGCGAGTCGGCGATCAATGGATCATGGCCAACTCGCTCGCGATCCTTGCGGTCGGCATGCTGCGAGTCGTCTCCGCGCTGCTTTATCAGCGATCGAAGGAAGCTGAAAAGCTTGCCGCCACGAGGCTGTGGGAACACGTCTACGAGTACGGCGCCTGGGGGTTCTCGGCAATGCTTGGTCTGCTGTGCTGGATGGCGATCACCCGCACAGCAGACGCGTCGTTGCAGATGGCCGTAACCACGACGACGGCCGGCTATGCCGCCGCGATTTCGGGCCGCAATGCCGGACGGCCCTTCATTGCGGTCGGACAGCTCACACTTTGCACGTTACCGATGGCCATTGCGTTGCTCGTCTATCCCGACTGGGTACACCGGGCCTTGGGCATCGTTATATTGATGTTCATCTACGGCATGATCGACATCACGCTCAGCATTCGCGACATCATCATTCAAGCCCTGACGATGACGCGCAAAGAAGCCACCCTCGCCACCCGCTTCGAGCAACAGGCGAACCGCTTCGATATCGCGCTCAACAACATGTCGCATGGCCTGTGCATGCTCGACGAGCAGAATCGCCTTCAGGTCTGGAACGACCGCTTCCTTGAATTGCTTCATCTCAAGAATATGCCTGTCCGAGTCGGCATGCCGGCGTCACGATTACTCCGCCATAGCATCCGTGCCGGAAATCATCGAACGAAGAGCGTGAAGAAGGTTTTCAACGATCTGGCACAAGGCCTTCAACAGAACCGTTTCGATCAGGTGCAGACGTCACCCGACGGAGATCGCACCATCGCCGTATCGCGCCGGCTGATGTCTGGCGGCGGCTCGGTCGTCATTCTCGAGGACGTGACCGAAAGCAAGCGTGCGCAAGAACGCATCACGCATCTCGCCAAATACGACGACCTGACGGGCCTCGCCAACCGAAACCAGTTCCGCGAGCGCATCAACGGCATGCTTGCGGCAATGCATAAGCGCAAGAATCACGTCGCAATCCACTTGATCGACCTCGATCGGTTCAAGACGATCAACGACACGCTTGGCCATCCGATTGGCGACAAACTGCTCAAGGAAGTTGCGTCACGGCTCAAGACTGTCATCCGCCCCGGCGACATGATCACGCGCTTTGGCGGCGACGAGTTCGTCGTGCTGCAGGTCGGCACGGAACGCTATCAGGACGCCAAATGGCTTGCGGAGCGCCTCGCCCGCACGCTCAAGGATCCGTTCGACATCGACGGGCACCGCATCGACATTGGCGCTTCGATCGGTATCGCGATGGCTCCGATGGACGGCGTTGACGCTGACCAGCTTCTGAAGAAAGCCGATATGGCGCTCTATGCGGCCAAGAACGGCGGTGGCGGTGACCATCGTTTCTTCGCCCTGGAGATGGAGGAGGCAGCGCAAGAGCGGCGCGCGCTAGAGCTCGATTTGCGCGAAGCCCTCGTTTCGGAACAGTTCCACGTTTATTTCCAGCCGCTGGTCGATCTGCGCAATGGGCGCGTGACGACCTGCGAAGCATTGCTGCGCTGGGAGCACCCGAAGCGGGGAATGGTACCACCCGCGATCTTTATCCCCATTGCAGAGGAGACCGGCCTGATTATCGCCCTCGGCGAATGGGCATTGCAGCGTGCCTGCGTCGAGGCTGCGAAGTGGCCGAAGAGCGTCAAGGTTGCCGTCAATCTTTCGCCGGTGCAGTTCCGCGATCGAGGGCTTGCCTTGCAGGTGGTATCTGCGCTGGCAAAATCGGGGCTTCCCGCGCAGCGGTTGGAGCTGGAAGTCACCGAGCGTCTCCTGCTCGAAGACAACGATGGAACGCTGACGACAATGGAGCAGCTCAAGAACCTCGGCGTCGGTATTTCGCTCGACGACTTCGGCACCGGTTATTCTTCGCTCAACTACCTGCGCAAATTCCCGTTCCAGAAGATCAAGATCGATCAGTCGTTTATTCGCGGGCTTGGGGAAGAGCGCGACGCCCAGGCGATCATCGGCGCGGTCGCCGGTCTCGGAGCCAGCCTCGACAAAACTGTGGTCGCGGAGGGCATCGAGACGGAAGAGCAGATGAAGCAGGTAAAAGCGCATGGCTGCCACGAAGGGCAGGGTCATTTGTTCGGCGAGCCTATGGCGGCCGAAGTCATCCGTGCGCGCCTGGAAGCCTCAACGAGCGTGGCGCAGCTCGTGGCCTGACTGGACCGCGCCCGGGCGAATAGCGGGCGCGATTAAACAACGTTGCCTGTCCTTCCGCTTACCTTTATCCCTGCAAACTATGACCAGCCTCGACGCAGGCGGGATCGCAACGAGCGGCGGCGTGAGATTCCTCGGGCAGCGCCGGTCCTATTGGCGGCTGCTCATTCGAGGCGCCGTTATGCTGTTTGTCACCCTTGGCATATACCGCTTCTGGCTGGTGACAGACGTGCGGCGCTTTCTCTGGTCCAACACTGAAATCGCCGGCGAGACGCTTGAATATACCGGCACCGCGCTGGAGCTGCTGCTCGGCTTCCTGGTGGCGATTTCCCTTCTGATTCCGGTCTACGGCGGCATCTTTCTGGCGGCGCTCGATCTCGGCATTCTCGGCAAATTGTCCGGCATCATCGCCTTTGCGGCGCTTGGCCTACTTGGCCAGTATGCCATCTACCGCGCTCGCCGATATCGCCTAACTCGCACGATCTATCGCGGCCTGCGCTTTCATCAGCAAGGTTCGGCCTGGGGCTACGCTTTCCGGGCGATGCTGTGGTGGGTCATAACGGCGCTGACCTTCGGGCTCGCCTACCCATTCCAGGTTGCCAGCCTCGAGCGCTACAAGATGCGCAATACGTTTTACGGCGACCTTGGCGGCAGCTTCGAGGGATCGGGCTTCGCTCTACTCCTTCGCGGCATTCCGATGTGGTTCCTAGTATTTGCGCCGCTCGTGTTCGCCGTGCGCGGCTTCGTCGCAGTGGACTGGAAAGCCCTCGTCGATGCGCTTGCGCAAGGCGGCGACGATGTGATGAGCAGAATTGAAGGCGGCAACCCCGGGCTCGGCGCCGCCATCGTCTTCGCCATGCTCATGGCGGGCGCAAGTGTCACTTTGGCTGCGCTACTCTATCCGGCGTTCCAGGCAGTGATGCTGCGCTGGTGGTCCTCAGGCTTGCGCTTTGGCGATGTTGAAGTGCGCTCAAGTTTGCACATGCGTCACGTGTACGCCGCATATGCCCGGTTTGTCGGCTATGCAATCCTGTTCAGTATCGTGATGGGATTCGTCGGCGCGTTCCTGTTTGGGGTCGTGGGCGTAGCGGCCAACCTCGGAAAGGTCGATTCCGCAGGCGAGATCGCCGCAACGCTCGCTCTGCTCGTTGGCTATGTGGTCACCGCTCTCGGCTTCTCGACGATCTACCGCGCTACTGTATTGCTGTCCCTCTGGCAGTTGGGCATGGAATCGCTGCAATTGTCCGGCCTTGCTGCACTCGAGAAGGTCAAGGCCAGGGGCCGGCCAGCTTCCCCGCTCGGCGAGGGCCTTGCTGACGCGCTCAATGTGGGCAGCTATTGATGCTGCCTGGAATTGAAGGGTCTTACGCATGAACTCCGGCGCCGGCACCTACTTCGACGGTGTGACCAGCGCTCGCCGTGACGTGGTCGTTGAGCTTACAACCGGCGGACTGCAGGTTTCCGACCGCGACGGCCACTTATGGGCGCAATGGCCCTATGAAGAGATTGAAGGGCTTACGGCTCCCGACAACATGCTTCGCCTCGGCCGCCGTGGGAGCGCGACTCTGGAGCGCCTTGAAATTCGGGATCCCGCCTTTGCCGCCGAGATTGATGCACGTTCTGCCCATGTCGACCGCACAGGCGCATTGCAACGCAGTCAGCGCATGCGCGTCATTGGATGGAGTATCGGCGCCACCGCGTCGCTCCTGCTGGTCGCCTGGTTCGGCGTGCCGGCGATTGCGACGCGTCTGACACCGCTGCTGCCAGTCACCTTCGAAAGCGTGCTGGGCGATGCCGTCAATGCGCAGGTGCGCGGCATGCTGGACATCCGCAAGGCGGGCGCAGCCTTTGATTGCGGCATAGCCGCCGCTGAAATTCCGGGGCGTATCGCGCTCGATAAACTGGTCCGGCGTCTCGAAGCCGTCGCCGCTCTCCCGCTGCACCTGCGAACCAATGTGGTGCGCCGAAGTGAGGCCAATGCCTTGGCTCTACCGGGCGGACAGGTTTATGTATTTCAAGGCCTGATTGCCAAAGCTGACAATGCCGACGAGGTCGCGGGCGTGATCGCGCATGAAATCGGCCATGTCGCCCATCGCGACGGCACCAAAGCGGTGCTGGAGGGCGGCGGACTGTCGTTCCTGTTCGGAATGCTGCTCGGCGATTTTGTCGGTGGCGGCGCGGTGGTCCTTGCCGCGAAGACCGTTCTGCAATCAACCTATACGCGTGAGGCGGAATCGGCAGCGGATGCCTATGGCACTGAACTCATGAACAAGGCCGGCGGCGATGCGCGCGCGCTGGCGAGCATGCTCGAAAAGACCGGCGGCGCCACCGAGCCTGGCATGAAAATCCTCATGGACCACCCGGACACAAAGGCACGTGTCGTCGCTATCAACAAATCGGCGGCCGCGGTGTCTCCCTCGCCCTTTCTCGAAGCGGGCGAATGGGCCGCACTCAAGAAGATCTGCGCAGGGTCATGACCATGGCGCGGCGTGCCTTCCACGATGAGCCGATGTCGAGAGTCGCGATCTGGTCGTCGCGGCTGGCGCTGTTCGCTTTTGTCGTCGCTGCGCTTTCGATCATCATCGTACGGTCCGGCTTATTAGAGATCATACCAGCGCTCGCCACCTTCGCCGCTGCACTTGTTTTTGCCGGGCTCGCCATATTGATCGCGTTCACGGCTTTCGTCGTGATCTGGCGGCAAGGAGTTCCCGGACTTGGCCGGGCACTCCTCGGTCTGTTTCTAGGGCTGGTGCTTCTCGCCTATCCCGCCTACCTCGGCACCCGTGCCTTGAGACTACCGGCAATTTCCGACATCACCACCGACACGGCTAATCCCCCGCGCTTTGAGGTGCTTGCGCGTCTGCGACCGCGTGGACGCAACGACTATCCAGGGCCGCAAGTAGCCGCGCTTCAGCGCTCTGCCTATCCGGATATCGCGCCGCTCGAACTCGATGCCCCACCCAAGGTCGCCTATGATGCCGCGCTCGCGCTCGTGACCAAACGCAAATGGTACATCGGCGACGCACGCGCACCGACGCTTGCGCGCCGCGACGGCGTGATCGAAGCGGTCGCGCGCTCGCCGATCATGGGATTCCGTGACGACGTCGTGATCCGGGTCACCCCGATCGGACAAGGCGCCCGCATCGATATGCGGTCGGCGTCGCGCTTCGGCGATCACGATCTCGGCGCCAATGCTTCGCGCATCCGGAGCCTGCTCGAAGACATCGACGACGCAGTCAGCTCGGCCCCCGAGCCGCGTTCTCCGCCTGAGAAGAAAGCGCCGCCGGTGAAAAAGGGCCAGCCCGACAAAAAAGGTCAACCGGCCAGACGGTAGACGCCGTCGATTGAAGGCTGACCGTCGGTCTCGGCCAAACCGCGGGCGACCAGATCTTCGAGATGGGCCAGCACCGAAAGACCGGCGGCGCCGGTCAGGCGCGGATCGATCCCGATATAAATCGCACGCACGATGGTTGGAATGTCCGTTTCACCCTTCGACAGGCGATGCAGGATTGAGGCTTCGCGCGCCTTGCGATGAAGAATGTAATAGTTGACGAAGCGCGGCGCGTCGGCGACGGCGGGTCCGTGGCCCGGGAAATAAATGGTCTCTTTGCGCCGCGCCAGCTTTGCCAGTGAGTCCATGTAGTCGCTCATGGCGCCGTCCGGTGGCGCGACGATGGAGGTCGCCCAAGCCATGACGTGATCGCCCGCGAACAGCACGTTTTTCTCCTTGAGGGCATAGGCCATATGATTGGCCGTGTGTCCGGGGGTCGTGACCGCTTCAATCGCCCAGCCGTCGCCGGTTACCACGTCACCATCTTTCAGCGCGACATCAGGCCGAAAGTCACGGTCGGCACTGGCATCGAGCGGATTGTGCTCGCCGATGTGCAGCGGCCGCGCCGCCCGGTGAGGGCCTTCGGCATAGACGGTGGCGCCGGTCGCCGCCTTGATTGCCGGCACGGCCGGTGAATGGTCGCGATGGGTGTGGGTGACGAAAATATGCGTCACCGTTTCGTTACGCACGGCATCGCGCAATGCGCCGATATGGGCCGCATCGTCCGGACCCGGATCGACGATCGCCACCTTGCCGCGTCCTATGATGTAACTGACGGTCCCTTTGAACGTGAACGGGCCCGGATTGTTGGCCATTATCCGTCGCACCCCGGGCATCGGCTCGTCGACCACATCGGGCGCGAGATTGAGATCTTTGTCGAAAGGAATGTCGTCGCTCATGCCGGGGCTTCCCATTGAGGGAAACGGCCTACCACTGTCGACGCCATTCGGCGAGGCCTATGCGCGCCTACCGAAGTTCCCGGGCTGAATCTGCTCGCAATTCTTAAGCGTTAGCGCACCACCAGAACGCCTGTGGTTTCCTGATGGAAATCGTCAAAGAAATTATAGCGGCCCGGCTCCAATGGCCGTAGCCGGATAATTCCTTCGCTATTTCCGCTCACAACTTTTTCTACGCGCAACCTAACGCTCTCGAATTCCATCGGTGTCGGATCGAGATTTTTTATGCGCAGCTCGATCGGCACTTTGGCCGGAGCCTGGATTTCCGCCGGCTGAAAGCGATGGTTCTTCACGCTGACCGTCACACTCGCCGCCTGTTGCGCATTTGCGGGCAAACAGGCCGCGGCTAGGACAAGAACGGCAATAACGTTCTTTATGATGTTGGAAATCATAGCGATGCTCCAGCTAGAATTCGACAGCCAATTTCAATTTGCCGCGTTGGCGAGAAAATTCCGCAAGATTGAGCGTTGAGCCTGGAATGTCGACATCGTGGCCTACGATTTGCGTATTCCAGGCCGCAGTGATGAACGCTTTGGAATTGAGTTGCACGTAGATGGTGGGGCCAAGATAGACGGCATCCCCGGTGTAGGTGTTGAACCAGATTCCATCGTAGTGGCGCAGATACCAAACCTCCGCGCCCACAAACACCGGAGGGATAATGCGATAAGACAGGGCGCCCGACACGCCGCCGGTCGATTCCTTCTCCCAACCTGCCCCAATATGATCAGGATCGTGGGTCGCCTCCGGCTCGTAGAGCAGATTGCTGCCGAGATAGAGCCGGTTCTGAATCAATTCGAGGTCGGCATTGACCTTGAACTCCAACTCGAAATTCGTGACACGCTGTCCGGTCGTCTCGTCGCTCCGCCGCCAGTTCGGTTCCATCGAAAGAGTGATCGCGAGCGGCGACGAAGGGCTTCGATCAAGCAACAGATAGCGTATTTCACCGAACAACCCGGCGAACGCCACCTGGTTGCGGTTATCCATGTCGGTGACGTTCTTGATGTAGTGCGTTGAAACAAGCGGTCCGAACTCGAACTGAACGTATTGGTTCGGCGTGAATTCATATTCGAGCTTGGTCTCGCTGGCCCAATAGCGTCCATCCGCCTTTCCGAATCGAGCGACGCTCTCCCACGAAAACTCCTTTTCGCCTTCGAGGCCGATGCCTGACCCCTCCGTGAAACCGAAAATATATTTTGTTTCGACGTCGCGATAGACAACCGGATTGTTGTCTTGGGCATGAGCGGCGAAGTGAGCTACGATAAATGGCGCAGCATAAATAATTGCGCGCACAACGCGGGCGTTAAGCATCTTTATTTTTCCTCATACGCCGGGTTCAAGGCCCGACAATCAGGTGATACGGCCCGCACACTGCGGGGAGCGTAAGCAATTCATGAAATTTTCGTCCGCGCGTCAATACGCGCGGCAAACATTAGAACGTTCTAGTTAGGAGTTTTTCTAATCTGCCAGATAGGAATTTTTCTAACCTGGAAACGATCGGACATTCATTCAATGAATTTCCGGCTCGGGGATGGCGCCGAGCGGGGCAAGAAAATCAAAATCACAGCCCTCATCCGCCTGGCCGATGTGCTGCGAATAAAGTGCGCCATAGCCGCGCGGATAACGCGGCGCGGGCTGCTTCCAGGTAGCGCGGCGGCGGGCAATCTCCTCGTCCGCAACATGCAGATGAATGCGGCGTGCGGGCACGTCGACCTCGATCTCATCACCGGTCTTAACGAAAGCCAGCGGGCCGCCGACAAAACTTTCCGGCGCCACGTGGAGAATGCAGGCGCCGTAACTTGTGCCGCTCATACGCGCATCGGATATGCGCAGCATGTCGCGCACGCCTTGTTTCACCAGCTTCTTTGGAATCGGCAGCATGCCCCACTCCGGCATGCCGGGCCCGCCCTTGGGCCCGCCGTTCTTGAGGACCAAAATGTGATCAGCAGTGACGTCGAGATCGTCTCGTTCGACCTCGCTGGACATGTGGTTGTAGTCCTCGAAAGCAAGCACCTTACCGCGGTGACGCAGCAGGCGCTTTTCGGCGGCGGACGGTTTTATCACGCAGCCATGCGGCGCCAGATTGCCGGTCAGCACGGCGGTCGCGCCCTCACGCGAGACCGGATCGGATAACGGATGGATGACGTCACGCTTGTAGACCTGCGCGCCGGCGATATTCTCGCCTATGCTTTTGCCGGTGACCGTGATGCAAGACAGGTCGAGCGCGGCTTTGAGCTCTGCCATCAAAGCGCGCAAGCCACCGGCATAGAAGAAATCCTCCATCAGGAATTCGCCGGAGGGGCGTACATTGGCGAGTACGGGAATCTCGCGCGAAATTTCGTCGAACCGCTTCATGTCGAGCTTGAGCCCCGCGCGGCGCGCCATAGCAACCACATGAATGATGGCATTGGTCGAACCGCCCATCGCCATGTGCACACGAATGGCATTGTCGAAGGCGGCTGACGTCAGGATGCGCTGCGGCGCTAAATCCTCCCACACCATGTCGACGATGCGCCGGCCGGCTGCGGCGCACATGCGCGGATGGCTTGAATCGGCGGCGGGAATCGACGACGCGCCCGGCAGTGACATCCCGAGCGCTTCGGCGATTGCCATCATGGTTGCCGCCGTGCCCATCACCATGCAGGTGCCGTAGCTGCGAGAGATACCGCCTTCAAGCTCGGCCCAGTCGGCTTCGCTTATGCGGCCTGCACGTTTTTCATCCCAATATTTCCAGGCGTCTGAGCCGGAGCCGAGCTGTTGACCACGCCAGTTTCCGCGCAATTGCGGCCCCGCCGGCACATAGATCGCCGGCAGCCCCATGCTGATCGCGCCCATGATCAGGCCGGGCGTGGTCTTGTCGCAGCCGCCCATCAGAACGGCGCCATCGATTGGATGGCTGCGTAGGAGCTCTTCAGTCTCCATTGCCAACAAATTGCGATAGAGCATCGTCGACGGCTTCACGAATGGTTCGGACAGCGACATCGCCGGAAGTTCGATCGGGAAACCACCAGCCTGCAGCACGCCTCGCTTCACATCTTCCGCACGTTCGCGCAGATGCGTGTGACAGAAATTGATGTCGCTCCAGGTATTGATGATGCCGATGACGGGCTTGCCGATCCAATCGATCGCGTCATAGCCGCCTTGACGAAGGCGCGAACGGTGGCCGAACGCACGCAAATCGCTTACGCCGAGCCAGCGATGGCTGCGCAGTTCCTCAGGACGTTTAAGTGTGTTCATTCTTGGCGTTACGCGAGTCCTAGTCGATCGAAAGATTGGCCGCGTGCACGACCTTTTCCCATTTCGCCGTTTCGTCCGCGACGAGTTTGCCGAAATCGGCCGGCGTTCCAGGAATCGGAGTGCCGCCAAGATCCTTAAGCTTCGCGAGCATCGTCGGATCGTTCAGCGCCAGGTTGATCTCCTTGTTGAGGAGATCGACAATTTCCTTTGGCGTTCCATGCGGCACGCCGAAGCCGAAAAATGCGCTCGCTTCAAATCCCGGAACGGTCTCGCCGACGGTGGGAACATCGGGTAGTTCCTCCGAACGTTTCGCAGTCGTGACCGCCAGGGCGCGCAGCTTTCCGGCTTTGATGTGTCCAATCGACGATGGCAAGTTGTCGAACGTGACCTGCACCTGGCCTCCCAGCATATCGGTCAGCATCGGCGCGGAACCCTTGTAAGGCACGTGCGTCATCTTCGTACCGGTCATCATCTTGAAAAGTTCGCCTGACAGGTGAATCGAAGTCCCATTCCCGGACGAGGCAACGTTCACCTTGTCCGGATTGGCCTTAACGTAGGCGATGAATTCGGCGACGGTCTTCGCCGGCACCGACGGGTGCACCTCCATCACGTTCGGCACGCGGATGAATCCCGCAACCGGATCGATGTCACGCAGGAAATTGAAGTTGAGGTGCTTGTAAAGTGAAGCGTTGATGGCGTTAGCGGGATTGACCAATATCAGTGTGTACCCGTCGGGCGCAGCCTTGGTGACGGCATCGGTGGCGAGATTGTTACCGGCGCCGGGACGATTCTCAACGATGAACTGTTGGCCGAGACGCCTGCCCAGCCAGTCCGCAAACAGCCGTGCACAGATATCGGTCGAACCGCCCGGTGGATAGCCGACGATGATATGTGGCTGACGAGTCGGATAGTCGAGCGCTTCGGCAGCACCGACCGATACAAGCGCGACGCACGCCGCTGCGAGGGCCGCACGCGAGACGAGCGCGAAAAACCGTTGCATGATTGACATCCTCCCCATGGCCGGCCCGTTTTGCCCACCGGCATTGTTTGCTGGCTGACGTTACGCGGCGCGGACGGTCTCGTGCAAGAGAGGGCACCCCGACAGCGCAAAAAATGCCCGCTGGCCAACACTGAACGATCTCTTAACGAAGGTCGCCTTAGGTTATGGGCGGAGACCTGTGTTCGGAGTGAGCCCTATGGCCGCGCGTGTATCGTCCCGCCGCCGGTGGTTCTTGCGCGATGTTCCGCGAACCTATGTGCTGTTCGTGTGGCTGGCCTTTGGCCTTGCCGCATTTGTTTACGCCTATGACTGGCACCCGAGCGGCTGGTCGGCACTCAAGCACGAAGCGGCCGCCGTGAAGCCACAACGTCGTGACGCCGAATATTACACCGGATCAATCATCATCGTTCCGGCAGGCGGCGATAGTTGCTGGCAACGGATGATCGACAACCGCACCGGAAAAATGTGGGACAAGGGTTACGTCAATTGCTACGAGGCGGTATCGCCCCAGGACAAAGATCAGCGCGTCGGCATGAGCTCTCTACGGATGAATGCTATCGGCAAAGCATTCAATCGCGGGGGCGATAATTGACACCGATGAACGCCGAGGTCCGCGACGATTTCAAAACCTCGTGAAGGCCGCCGAATCTGGAATCAGATCAGCGTTAGGATCACGCGGTTCGCGACCCTCATAGGAGATAGAACCGTGATCATTTCAGGAAAGCATATCGCCGCGATTGTTTTCGTACTCGCCAGCACTTCACAGAGTTTTGCGCAGACAAGCGCCCCACAAATTGACCCGGCACGGGCGGCAGCAATCCGGGACTGCAATATCAAAGCGCAAGTCTATGTGCTGTATGCCTGGGGCAACGTTCAGCTGTATGTGTACCGAGCCTGTATGGCCGAGCGACATCAGACGGAGTAGGTCATGAGTCCTGCGACCACTCGCGCCAATGCGTGGGGCGCAAGTCAATCCGCCGCTTGGTATCGGCTTTGACCCACCCGCCAAGAACCCTTCGGCAGGGAAAACCGAACGCACGTGCGCCGTTTGTATCGATGACGGCCAGTTCCAAATCGCGGTTGAATGGCGCGGTTGATATTTCGTGCCACATGAAGTCACACCAAAAAATCGGAAGCCCCCTTAAAGCACCGGTGGAGACTTTGTCTTGCCATTTCCGGCCAAGAATTTGAGGAATTTTGCCAGTATCGGTAGTCACGAACGGTTGAATCGCGCGATGCCCGCATTTGTCGTACATAATCGGCCTTGGCGAACGGCCGGCCGGCTGCAAACTCACTTTCAGGCCCGCTGACTGACCCCCTCCAATTCGGTATCCTGCGATCGTTGCGGGGAACCGAATGCCGTTCGATCAATTGAAACGTCGGTCAAGGGAGCGCTCCAGAAAGGGGTCTCAATTGTTTCCAGCACGCCAGTTTGCTGCTGCCGTGACAGCGTCGTTGCTGATCGCAGTTGCATTTTTCGTTTTCATTTTCTCAGTCGTGGACTCACAGGCCAAAGGTGTCTGCGACGACGCGGCAGACCTCGCGGTCCTGCCTTCTCCGGTCGTGCCGTGGAAGGGCGCGCCCTTGCGTGTCATCGTCGCCGCGGAGAATCCGCTCGACGGTGAGCTGTCGCTGATCGCGCCCGACGGAAGCGTCGCGGCCAAATCGCGCGCAAGGCACGGGGGGCCACCGTATTTCTGGTTCACCGAGGTCGCGACGCCGGCCGCGGGGACGTGGCGCGCGACGCTTACGCGCAGCCGCGCGCCGGCCGAGTGCAGCACGATCACGCGCGAAATTGCCGTGCGCGGCGACGAGCCGCCGCGTCCGAGCGCAACGGCGGGGGATGCCTGGCCCTTGCGCAATACATGGAATCGCGCGACGGAAAATTTATATTCTGCATGGATCGAAAAGCTCTTCGACGCGCCGCTCGACGCGGCGCCGTCGTGGCCCGCGCTGCATGAAGTGC
The DNA here is from genome assembly GCA_027307405.1 of Hyphomicrobiales bacterium. Classification (GTDB taxonomy): domain Bacteria; phylum Pseudomonadota; class Alphaproteobacteria; order Rhizobiales; family Xanthobacteraceae; genus Pseudolabrys. The sequence goes on from DAHUXA010000059.1 coordinate 18,375, forward strand.
TGCGCGATCGATCGCGCAATTTCCTCTTCAACCATTTGGGTCTTGGCGAAGACCAGATGGGGCTTGTCATTCGCCCCGACTGCGCCGACCTCCCGTACTTTTTGCGCGCATATTTCTCGTTCAAGATGGGGCTGCCGTTCGGGTACTCGAAGTGCTCACGCGGCGGTGGCGGCCAGCCGCCGAAATGCTACCAGTGGTTCAGCATTCAGCATCTCGAGGCAGCTCGTTCCTCCGCGTCCGAACAAAAAACTGCCGCGAACGGACCTGCAGCGAAGCGAACGGGACTCGCAGCTTCGTTTGGCCAATATTTGCTGACCACAGCCGACGCCGTCCATTCCGGAACCGGGCGAACCCTCGCCAACGACAACAACACCGATTATTACCCCGTACCGCTGACACAGGAGACACTGCGCCCGGGGACCGTGTACGCCGATCCATTCGGGCACATTTTGGTGCTCGCGCGACGCGTGCCGCAATCTGAGGGCGCGGCAGGCGTCTTCCTGGCAGTCGACGCGCAACCTGACGGCACGGTCGCGCGAAAGCGTTTCTGGCGCGGCAATTTCCTGTTCGCGCAGGATCCCTCGCTTGGGAGCCCCGGGTTCAAGCGCTTCCGGCCGATCGTGCGCGAGCAGAACGGCGCCTTGCGGCGGCTGACGAACGATGAAATCGCGAAAAATCCGCAGTACGCCGATTTTTCGCTCGAACAGACGAAGCTCGGCATCGAAGCCTTTTACGATCGGATGGACGATGTGATGTCGCCGGCGCCGCTCGATCCTTTGCGCGCGATCACGGAAGCGATCACGGCGCTCGAAGAGCAGGTGAAGGCGCGTGTGACGTCGGTCGAAAACGGGCGGAAGTTTCAGAACAGCGGTCGCGGCGAAGCAAGCATGCCGGACGGCGCGTCGATCTTTGAGACGACCGGCGCTTGGGAAGATTTCGCCACGCCGGCACGCGATCTGCGTCTGTTGATCGCAATCGATGTGGTGCGTGGTTTCCCTGATCGCGTCGCGCGGCGGCCCGAGCGGTACGCGATGCCGCAGGGGAAGAGCGTCGCGGACGTGAGGACCGAATTGCAGAGCGTGCTCGCGTCGGAGGTTTCGGCACGCAAGTTTTCCTATACGCGCAGCGATGGTTCCGCGTGGACGCTCGCGCTCAAGGACGTGCTCGACCGCGCTGGTGCTCTCGAGATGGCGTACAACGTGAACGACTGCGTCGAGCTCCGGTGGGGCGCGTCGGAAAAGAGCAACGAGGCGTCAACGTGTAAGCGGTTCGCGCCGGAGACCCAGCGCGCCAAGATGACGAAGTACCGCGCGTGGTTCCACGAAAGGCGCCGACCGCCGCGCGCTAGCGGTTAGTGCACGTTCACAGAGGACGTGACGGAGCTTCGGTTCGTTCAGGGTTTTTGCGATCTCTGATGTTCACACCAGAACTCAAGCAGTTTTTTGGCGGTCGAGTGCGACAGCTTGATATAGTCGCTTTTCAATTTATTGAGTTCATCTTCTGAGGCCGCCCGCCCGAGCAAGTCATCTTGCAACAGAGCCCGTAACGTGGGCCAGGAGAGTCCTGCAGCCTTGCACGGCACCAGCAACGGCTCATTGCGGCCGTCGTTCAGCATTTTCTGGATCATTTCAATGGGCGCAGCGCATAACGTCGCGAGCGCGGTGACCGTCGCCGCATATTGGCGTGCTTTTGCAAACCCCAGCAGCGCAATCTGATCGAGTTCACCGTTTTTCTGCATCAGCTCGACAAGACGCTGCGCCGCCTCAAAGTCACGATCCAGCTCTTCAGGTTTGATCACTTCATCTGAAATGCTCGCCAGTATCTCCTTGATGTCGTCTCGCCTTTCCGGTGTCGCCATTGCCAAAAGACGTGAGCGCACTGCTGCGGTGACCCGCTCCAGTAGACGACGGAAAATGTGTAACGGGATGTCGAGACGCAGACCGAGTTTTTCGAGGAACGTTTCATCAGCGTCGGCTTGGTCTACAAGCTGGGTATATGCTTTTTCGGAGAAGTGGGCCCCTGCATTCTCGGCAAGCTTGCTGATAACATCTCGATCCCCACGTTCAATCAATGCATCGGTCAAGGATTCGCTGAGGCTGCTCCGCTTGGAGATTGCCAGCAAATGAGCTTGGCTTTTAGCCAGAGCAATTTCAATGAGATCAGGTGTGGTCAGGCGATCTGACAGCGATAGAACCGGCCCCGCAATGGCGATCTCATCGTCGCGTGCGAGCGTGTGGACGACTTTGATCGGTGCGTTGTTGATCGGCGCTAGGCGTTCGCTGAGTTCGATGAGGGCCTTTGACTCTATCCGCGTAATCAGATGACCCAAAACGTCATCAAATACCTGAATTTGCTCTTCGCTGAGCCGTTCGTGTCCGCCCAGAAATAGATCGGTGACGCGTCTAAGCGTTTCTACCCGCTTTCCCTGGGAGCCGCGCCGAACTGCGTCTTCAAGTTCGGAGATCAATGACCTGTGTTGATACATCGCACGCGCTAATCCGGGATATCATTTCGGCACTGGTGCGCCGTCCATTAACGGCGAGTAAACAAATTCCTAGACCAAAAACGTTTACAAATCGGTGCAATGCCGAGCGCAAGGGGCCTGGCAGCGCCACGTTGCGGGCAATCAAAAAACTGATCGAATAAGGCAGCACCCGGATGGCAGCATCGAATGGGGCTAGGCTGACGCAGTTGAAGTCTGTTAAGGATCGATTTCGTGCCGTTTGCTGAGGAAAGGGATGTCATGTTGATCAAATTCGCCGCTCGCTCCGCGTTTGCCGCCGCACTTCTGGGCCTTGCCCTGACGACGACGACACCCGCCCACGCGTATGTCGAGGCGGGCATGCTGAGCTACCGAAGCCCGGGGACGTCGGGCTATATCGTCTTTTCGTCGCGCACATTCAATTGCATCTTCAACCCTGCATCTGGCGCTCCGCCCCAATATTATCAGGCGACAGTTCAGCGCTTTGGAGCCCAGATCGGCTTTACCAATGATGTCGCGCTCGGCTGGGTTGTCTTCGCTGCGACCTCTCATTTGGGCGCTGGCGCTCTGGCCGGCGGATATATCGGCGCTTCCGGCGGGGCCGCTGTCGGCGTCGGCGTCGGGGCCAACGGGCTCGTGGGCGGGCTTAACAATTCGTTCGCCCTTCAGCCGGTGAGCGTTGAGGGCCAGACCGGGCTCAATGTCATTGCCACCGTAACCGGGCTTGAGCTCCGTCCGGTCGTTCCCGCCCGCCGTCATCGGCACCGCCGCCACTAGCATCACTCAAGCCATTGCGAATTGTCACCGCCCGGCCGGGAACGACCGGGCGGTTTTGACTCGTATTCTATCGCTGAAAATCGGTCGAACGACGAGCAGGCGTAATATACTACCGCAAGAGGACCTGTGATTGCTTTGCAACAGTTGCGCGCAAGAAAGCCCGGGAACCGATATTTTACGTTGCGTGA